>NZ_JAGPXZ010000191.1:0-8753 GCF_018070305.1 Micromonospora sp. M51
CTGTGGGGCGGCTCCGCGGTCCGCCGATACCGGCCCGACGGCACCCTGGACCGGGAGATCCGACTGCCGGCCAAGCAGCCGGCCGGAATCTGCCTGGGCGGCCCCGACCTGCGGCGACTCTTCATCGGCACCGCCCGGGTGGGGCTGGACGTGGCGGGCCCGCAGGACGGCGCGCTGCTCGCGGTGGACGTCGAGGTCCCCGGCCTGCCCGCCGCGCGCGCCGCCGCACCGATCGGCTGACCGGAGGCATACCGGACGCCACGGCGGGAACAACCGCACCGCAGGCGGTAACAGCCGACAGGTGGGGAGCGAGCCGATGATCAGCACAGGGTGGGCGGCATGAACGGGCCGGTCGGCGACGAGCCGATGGGGGAACTGGAGCTGGTGCACACCTTCACCGGCCCGATGCCGACCGGGGTGAGCGTCTCGCACCGGGGCCGGATCTTCGTCAACTTCCCGAAGTGGGGCGACGAGGTGCCGGCCACCGTCGTCGAGCTGCGCGACGGTCAGGAGACGCCCTACCCCGACCAGGCGTGGAACGACCCGTCCGGCGACGACGACGCGGGCGCGTTCGTCTCGGTGCAGAGCATCGTGGTGGACCCGGCCGACCGGCTCTGGGTGCTGGACACCGGCAGTCCGATGTTGCAACCCACCAAGCCGGGCGGCCCGAAGCTGGTCCGGGTCGACCTGGAGACCGACACCGTCGCCCAGGTGATCACCTTCCCGGCGGACGTGGCGCTGCCGACGACGTACCTCAACGACGTCCGCTTCGACCTGCGGCGGGGCGAGGCGGGCGTCGCGTACATCACCGACTCCGCGTTCGCCGGGCCGAACGGAATCATCGTGGTGGACCTGGCCAGCGGTGCCGCCTGGCGGCGGCTGCACGACCACCCGTCCACCAAGGCGGAGCCGCTGACGTCGTTCCGGCCGATTGTCGAGGGCCGGCCGTTCCTGGAACGACCGGCCGACGGGCCGCCGAAGCCGGTGGGCATGGGCTCCGACGGCATCGCCATCTCCGCCGACGGCACCCGGCTCTACTACTGCCCGTTGGCGTCCCGGCGCCTCTACAGCGTCTCCACCGACGCGCTGGCCGACCCGGGGGTCACCCAGGAGGCCGTCGCCGCGACGGTTGTCGACGAGGGCGACCGGGGCACCGCCTCGGATGGGTTGGAGAGCGACGACGCGGGGCGGCTCTACATCACCTCGTACGAGCACAACGCCGTGCTGCGTCGACTGCCCGACGGCGGGTACGAGACGCTGGTGCACGACCCGCGACTGCTCTGGCCGGACACCATGTCGGTGGCCACCGACGGATACCTCTACGTCACGGCCAACCAACTGCACCGGCAGCCGCAGTACCAGCGCGGCAAGGACCTGCGGCGCAAGCCGTACGCGCTGTTCCGCACCCGTATCGACGCCGGCCCGGTGCTGCTGCGCCCCTGACCGCGCCAGGGCCCGGCTCCCTCCGCGATCTTGCACTTTCTGTCCCGACAGAAGGGGCATCTACTCCCAAATCAACAACCGGAACTGCAAGATCGACGCATTCTTGGACTCAGGCCGTCAGCTCGTCGGCAGGGTGCGGTCCAGCAGGTCGAAGAGGGCGACCCAGTGGCGCTCGGTGGCCTGCTCGTCGTACGCCGGGGTGTCGGCCATGGTGTAGCCGTGGTGGGCGCCCGCGTACACCTCTGAGCGGTAGCGCACCCCGGCGGCGTCGAGCGCCTTCTCCAGCGTGGCGATCTGCTCCGGCGTCATCGACTGGTCGGCGTCGGCGTGCCCGAAGTACACCTCACCGGTGATCGAGCCGACGGCGAGGTGCGGGCTGTCCGGCGCGTCGGTGACGATCCGCCCGCCGTGGAAGCTGGCGACCGCCGCGATGCGGTCCGGGTGCGCCTCGATGGCGCGCAACGCGTTCGTGCCGCCCATGCAGTAACCGGTGATCACCACCGGGCCCGGCCGGACGTCGTCGCGTGCGGCCAGGAAGTCCAGGTAGGCGGCGGTGTCCCGGCTGACCACCTCGGGGGTCAGCGCGCCGATCAGCGGCATGATCTGCTCGAAGAGCGCACCGCGCTGGTCCGCGTCGCCGAGCCGGGACAGGTCGAACAGCGGTGCCCGACCGCCCCGGTAGAACAGGTGGGGCGTCAGCACCAGGTAGCCCCGGACGGCGATCCGCTCGGCCATCTCCACCAGGCGTGGGCGCGGCCCGAAGGCGTCCATGAAGAGCAGCACCGCCGGGAACGGGCCGTCGCCGTCCGGTCGGGTGAGGGACGCGTCCGCCACTCCGTCACTGGTTGCGATGTCCACCGTCGTCGTCAGCACAGTGCCTCCTCGTACGCCGATCTTGGTCCGTTCCGAACGTTACTCGCCGTGTCGGCGTGCCTGGCCGGCAGCCGCGTGAACACGGCGTCAAGAAATGGCGGTGACCCGTCGAAACGGCGTATCGACTGGTGCTCCGCCGCCGCCCGGTGGTGACGATGGGTGCCATGAGTCCTTGGCGGATGACACGCTGGGAACGCGGAGAGCTGCCACCCGACGCCGGCACCGACAACGTGCCCGGCGCGCCCACAACCAGGGCGGACGGGTCGGAACGGCGGCACGAGGCACTGGTCAGCGTCCGGCTCGGCCCGTCCGCGCCCGGCAGCCACCTGGTGGAGTATCTGCGGCACGAGCCGTGCGCCGTCGCCGCGTGGTGGATCGCGGCCGACGTCGACGCTGTCATCCGGCTTGCCGCCGACAGCATCACGGTGCTGCACCGCGCGGTGGCCGACCTGCGGCTACGCGCCGGAGTGGAGGTGGCGGAGGCGAACTACATCCTGCGCGCGCTCGACCTGACCACACCGGCCGACCCGGGTGCCCCGACGGACGCCCAGGCCTGGGCGGGGTCCGCCGCATGAGCCGCCGCACCGGTGCCCACCGGGTCGTGGTGGGCGTCGACCGCTCGTTCGCCGGGATGCAGGCGCTGCGCCGGGCGACGCAGCTGGCCGCGACCATCCGCCGCTTCGCCCGCGACCTCGAACGACTCAGCCGATGACCGCCACCGCGGCGGCACGTGTGGAAAGGACCGACCCGACAATGGACGAGGGCCCGATAATCTACGCCGTTCCGGTGCGTGACCTCCCGGGACGAATGGTGCGGACGGTACGGACCGGCCGCTCCCCGCAGGGGCAGCGGATGGGCATCGCCTTCACCCGGCCCGAGCTGCTGGTCACCGCGATGGGCGCGGACCAGCAGTGGGAGGAGCTGTGCGAGTCGGCGCTGCGCGGCATGCTGCGCCCGCTCGGCATCGACGTGATCCAGGTCGACCCGTTGCTGGTGGCACCACCGCTGGGCCCGACGACCGCCGCCCGCCCGACGACCGCCGCCGGCCCGATCGGTCAGGCGCGGACGAAGCGCACCGCGTCGGCGATGACGTGGCCGTCGGTGTCCTCGGTACGGATCAGCACGCTCCCGTCGGTGCCCGCCGTGAACGGGTAGGTGCCCAGCGGCACCCACTGGCCCCCGGACTGCCGCTGGTCGACGGTCCGGGTGGCCACCCCGCCGGAGTACGCGATGTCGACCGGCACGTTGCTCGCCCGGTTGGGGTCGGCGGTCCAGCGCAGCTGCACGGTCCACGACCCGGAGGCGGGCAGCGTCGGGCGGAACCGCAGTCGGTTGACGCCCTTGGCGGTGTTGCCGTCGTGCTCGTAGTCCGGGCCGTAGTAGCCACCGATGCTGGTGCTGCGCAGCCACGTCCCGGCCCGGGTGATCCCGCCGGCCGCCGCGTTGTCCAGGATCACCTCGCTGGTCGATCCCCATTCCAGCACCGCGCCGTCCTGGCGCAGCCGGGCCTGGAGGGCGGGCACCGACACCGCCTGCACGGCGAGGTTCCCGGCGAGCGCCAACGACGCCGCCGTGGCGGCGGCCTGCCCGAGGATCATGAACACCGGCTCCATCCGGATCGAGCCGTACGCGATGTGGCTCGCCGACAGGCAGACCGGCACCAGCAGGTTGGCGCACTGGGCCTGGTGCGGCACGATCGCCCGGTAGCTGACCGGGTACGGCGACGGCACCCCGATCTGCACGTCCCCCTCGTTGCGCACCCGGCCGTCGACAACCACCCGCTGACAGTTGTGCGAGTCCATCGTGTAGCTGGCCAGGCCCACCGAGTCGGTGGCCCGTACCCGGCCCCGGCAGTCAGCCTCGGTCATCACGTACGCGGAGACCATCCGGCGGGCCTCCCGAATGTAGAGCAGCGGCGGCCAGCCGCCCGTGCCGGTGAACTCGTCGGCCGGCAGCCCCCACCGGGCGGTCGACTCACGCACCGATGCCGGCAACCGGGGATCGTTGGCCAGGAACCACATCATCCCCTGCTGGTAGCTGCGGTGCTCGGCGATGATGCTCTCCCGCGCCGCCCAGGTCGCCGTCGGGTACGCGTGGTTGAAACCGATGTGGTCGGTGGACACCGCGCCGTTGTTGTTGGAGTCGGTCTTCCCACCGCCGATCGATCCGGTGGTGAAGTACGGGCCGGTGAAGCCGGCCTGGATGTGGCGCAGCTGCAGCTCGTACCGGATCGGGTCGTAGTCGGACGGCCTGCCGAACGGGATCCGGTTGGCCGCCTGGGTGAGGCACATCCGGAAGCAGTACGCCTGGATCCGGTCGTCGCCGCTGCCCTGCGGGGCGAGCGGGGTGGTGGAGATGCCCGGCAGCAGGCCGCTGGCGGGCGAGCCGGCCGTCACGTACGGGTCGACCGGGTAGACGAACTGGTGGGTGTTGCGGGACTGCACCCCGTTGATCGTCTCGCCGTAGGTGTCGTTGGACTCCCGCCCGACGGTGAACCCCACCCCGGCCATGGCCAGCAGGTCGCCCTCGTAGCTGGCGTCCACGAACACCCTGCCGGAGTAGATCGACCCGACCTCGGTGCGCAGCTCCGTGATCCGGTTGCCGCTGCGGCCGAGGCTGGACAGCCGCGCGCCGACGACCACGGGGACGCCGGCCTCGGCCAGCATCTCGGCGAAGACGGCTGCGGCGACGCGCGGTTCGAAGGTCATCCGCAGCGGCGACGTCGGCGTGAGGGTGCCGCCGTGGTACTTGACGTACACCCGGCGGTAGAACTCGGCGGCCAGCCCGCCGATGGACGCCTGGACCCCGGTGTCGGTGGCGCCCAGCCCGGCGGTGCTCAGCCCACCGACGTGGCTGGTGGGCTCCACCACCACGGCGGTGTGGCCGAGCCGACGCATGGTGATCGCGGCGGCCAGCCCACCGGAGGTGGCGCCGTAGACGACCAGGTCGGCGGTGGTGACGGCGGCGCGGGCGGGACCGGCCCGGAACGGGTCGGAGAGACCGGCCAGGACGAGGCCGGCGCCGCCGGCGGTCAGCAGACGGCGGCGGGACAGGGGCACTGACACGGCGAACTCCCGAGGGGTAACCGGAGGGGACGGTTACAGAAGCACGCCGCTGCCGCTGCTGTCGAAATTCTTCAATCTCTGCCGGCGGGTGTCAACGGGTCAGGGGCGGTAGCGGTAGCCCATTCCCGGCTCGGTGATGAGGTGCCGGGGGCGGGCCGGGTCGTCCTCCAGCTTGCGCCGCAGCTGGGCCAGGTACTGCCGCAGGTAGTTGGTCTCGTTCTGGTACTCCGGCCCCCACACGTCCTGTAGGAGCTGCCGTTGGCTGACCAGCTTGCCGGGGTGCCGCAGCAGCTTCTCCAGCACGCTCCACTGGGTGGGGGTCAGCTTGACCTCGGTGCCGTCGTCCCTGCGCACGCTGTGGTCGGCCAGGTCGACGGTGTGCTGACCGATCCGCAACGCCGGCACCGCCTCGCTGGGCGCGCCGAGGCGGCGGGTCACCGCGCGGATGCGGGCCAGCAACTCCTCGACCCCGAACGGTTTGGTGACGTAGTCGTCCGCACCGGCGTCGAGCGCCGCCACCTTGTCCTCGCTGCCGGCCCGGCCGGAGAGCACGATGATCGGCACTGTGGTCCACCCGCGCAGGCCCCGGATCACCTCCACCCCGTCGATGTCGGGCAGGCCGAGGTCGAGCACCACCAGGTCGGGTGGGTGGCTGGCGGCGGCCTTCAACGCGGCGGCCCCGGTGCCGGCGACGTCCACGTCGTACCGGCGGGCCCGCAGGTTGATCCGCAGGGCGCGCAGGATCTGCGGTTCGTCGTCGACGACCAGGATGCGCGTCATTCCGGTGGCCCCTCCGAGCTGGTCTGCGCGGCAGCCGGCAGCCGCAGCACCATGGTGAGCCCACCACCGGGGGTGGTCTCCGGGGTGATGCTGCCACCCATCGCCTCGGCCAACCCCCGGGACAGGGCGAGACCGAGACCGACACCGGTCTGGTTGTCCCGGTCACCGAGGCGTTGGAACGGCAGGAAGACGTGCTCCCACTGGTCCTCCGGGATGCCCGGCCCCCGATCGATCACCCGCAGCTCCACCTGACCAGCGTGCGCGCTGGCGGTGATCACCGGCGGCTGGTCGGGTGGGCTGTAGCGCAGCGCGTTGGCGACCACGTTGACCAGCACCCGTTCCAGCAGGCCCGGGTCGGCGGTGGCCGCCGGCAGGTCGGCCGGGATGTCCGTGCCGACGGTCGCGGCCGCCGGGCCAAGTTCGTCAAGCGCCAGGGGTACGGCGTCCTCCAGGCCGACGGCGGTCGCCGAGATGCCCAGCACACCCGCCTGGAGCCGGCTCATGTCCAGCAGGTTCGCGACCAGCCGGGCGAGCCGGTCCAGCGACTCCTCGGCGGTCTCCAGCAACTCCTCGCGGTCGGCCTCGTCGAACTCGATGTCGTGGCTGCGCAGGCTGGTCACTGCCGCCTTCGCGGACGCCAGCGGCGTACGCAGGTCGTGGCTGACCGCGGCGAGCAGCGCGGTGCGCATCCGGTCCGCAGCGGCGAGGGGTCTCGCGGTGGCGGCCTCCTCGGCGAGCCGCTCCTGGCGCAGCGCGACAGCGGCCTGGGCGGCGAACGCCTCGACGATCCGCCGGTCGGCGGCTTCCAACCGCCGGCCGCTGAGCACCACGGTGATCCGGTCGTCGACGGGTACCGCCGTCTCGCCGCCGTCGGGGGTGCAGGCCGGCTGCTCACCGACGCTGGCCACCACACACCAGGCGTGCTCTTCGCGGGCCCGCTCCGGACGCCCGCGTGCCTCCTCGGCCAGCTCCAGCACGCTCACCGCGCGCAGCCCGAAGGTCTCCCGGAGCTGGTCCAGCAGGGCGGGCAGGGGACGTTCGCCGCGCAGCACACCACCGGCGACGGCGGCGAGGGTCTGCGCGTCGGCGGCGGCCCGCGCGGCCTCCCGGGTACGCCGGGCGGCCACGTCGACGATCCAGCTCACCGCCAACGCCACCCCGACGAAGACGGCCAGGGCGAGCAGGTTGTCCGCCTCGGCGATGGTCAGCGTCTTGAAGGGCGGGGTGAAGAACCAGTTGAGCAGCAGGCTTCCGCCGAGCGCGGCGACCAGGGCCGGCCACACCCCGCCGACCAGCGCGACCCCGACCACCCCGGCGAGGAACAGCAGGATGTCGTTTGTCAGCGTCAGGTCGGGCAGGGTCCGCAGCAGCACCGTGAGCAGCGGCATGCCCAGCACCGCGAGGCCGAAGCCGAGCAGTCGGCGGCGGCGGGACAACGCCGCCGGCACGGCCGCCGCCCGGCGGCCCTTGCCTGCCTGCTTGTGGGTGACCAGGTGCACGTCGATCGAGCCGGACAGGGCGGTGGTGGTCACCCCGACGCCCCGGGCGAAGATCTGCGCGAGGCGGCCCCGCCGGCTGGCCCCGAGCACCAGTTGGGTGGCGTTCACACCCTGGGCGAAGTCCAGCAACGCGGCCGGCACGTCGGTGCCGAGCACCTGGTGGTACGTGCCGCCCAGGCTCTCCACGAGCACCCGCTGGCGGGCCAGCTGGGCCGGGTCGGCGCCGGCCAGGCCGTCGCTGCGGGCCACGTGCACGGCGAGCAGGTCGGCGCCCTTGCTGCGGGCGGCGACCCGGGCGGCCCGACGGATCAGCGTCTCCCCCTCGGGCCCGCCGGTCAGCGCGACCACCACCCGTTCCCGGGCCTCCCAGGTCGCGGCGATGCCCTGCTGGCTGCGGTAGCGGTCCAGCTGCTCGTCGACCTTGTCGGCCAGCCAGAGCAGCGCCAACTCGCGCAGTGCGGTGAGGTTGCCGACCCGGAAGTAGTTGCCCAACGCGGCGTCGATCTTGTCCGGTCGGTAGATGTTGCCGTGCGCCATCCGCCGGCGCAGCGCCTCCGGGGTCATGTCGACCAGCTCGACCTGCTCGGCGGCGCGGACGATCTCGTCCGGCACGGTCTCCCGCTGGGTGGTGCCGGTGATCTGCGCGACGACGTCGTTGACCGACTCCAGGTGCTGCACGTTGACGGTGGACAGCACGTCGATCCCCGCGTCGAGCAGCTCCTGGACGTCCTGCCAGCGCTTGTCGTGCCGGGACCCGGGCACGTTGGTGTGCGCCAACTCGTCGACCACGGCGACCTCGGGCCGGCGAGCCAGCACCGCGTCCAGGTCCATCTCGGTGAACTCGGCGCCCCGGTAGGTCATCGCCCGACGGGGCACCTGCTCCAGGTCGCCGAGCATCGCGGCGGTGTGCTGCCGACCGTGGGTCTCCACGAAGCCGATCACCACGTCGGTGCCGCGCGCGGCCCGCCGCTGGGCCTCCTCCAACATGGCGTACGTCTTGCCGACGCCGGGGGCGGCGCCGAGATAGATGCGCAGTTCTCCGCGTGGCACGGGGACCATCCTCCCTGGTCAGGTCGGCCGGTGGGGCCGCGCC
>NZ_JAGPXZ010001569.1:0-381 GCF_018070305.1 Micromonospora sp. M51
CGGCGGCCGGGCGCACCTACGGCGGCAACGCGGACGCCACCCAGCGGGTGGACGCCGGCGGGAACCCCGACGCCACCCAGCGGGTCAGCTACGGCAACCCGGCCGACGCCACCCAGCAGGTCGGGTACGGCGGCGCACCGGAGGCCACCCAGCGCGTCGGCGGCACCTACGGCGGCAACCAGTGGTCGGTGCCGGGCACCGGCCAGCCCTGGGCCACCGCGCCCGCCACCTCCGGCGGCAGCGCTCTGGACAAGGTCCGGGCCACCGGGGGTCAGCTGGTCACCACGGTCAAGGGCTGGCCGCGCAAGGTCCAGCTCGCCGCTGCCGGCGGGTTGGTCGTCGTGCTGCTGCTCAGCGTGGTGGCGCTCTCCGGCGGCGAGG
>NZ_JAGPXZ010001570.1:0-381 GCF_018070305.1 Micromonospora sp. M51
GGCCGCTGCTGGTGCAGGCCGGGTCGTCGCCGGGCTGCATCGCCTTCGCCGCCCGCTACGCCGAGGCGGTCTTCACCGCCCAGCTGAACCTCGCCGACGGGCAGCGCGTCTACGCCGAGCTGCGCCGGCAGGTCACCGCCGCCGGCCGGGACCCGGACCTGGTGAAGATCCTGCCCGGCATCGCGCCGGTGATCGGCGGCACCGAGGCCGAGGCGCGGGCGCTCGCCGCCGAGCTGGAGGAGCTGATCGTCCCCGAGTACGCCCTCGCGCAGCTCTCCGGGATGCTCGGCATCGACCTGACCGGCCTGCCGCTGGACGGGCCGCTGCCGGAGCTGCCGGACTCCGGCACCGTGCAGGCCCACCAGAGCCGCTACCAACTCG
>NZ_JAGPXZ010001571.1:0-380 GCF_018070305.1 Micromonospora sp. M51
CGCCACGGCCGGTCGCGCCGTCAGGAAGGCTTGAGCGATGAGCGACGCCACCGCCCTGACGGCCGACCGCATCCTCGACACCGCCGAGGAGGTGCTGCGCCGCTACGGGCCGGCCAAGGCCACTGTGCTGGACGTCGCCCGCGCGCTGGGCGTGAGCCACGGCAGCGTCTACCGGCACTTCGCCAGCAAGGCGGCGCTGCGCGACGCGGTCGCCGAACGGTGGCTGGCCCGGGTGTCCACCCCGCTGATCGAGGTGGCCACCGGGCCCGGCCCGGCCCCACGACGGCTGCGCCGCTGGCTGGCGGAGCTGAGCGGCACCAAACGCCGGATGGCGCGGGAGGACCCCGAGCTGTTCGACAACTTCCACCAGCTCGCCACCC
>NZ_JAGPXZ010001572.1:0-379 GCF_018070305.1 Micromonospora sp. M51
GCGTGGCGTTCCTCGGCACGGCCCGCGCCGGCCGCGCGGCGGTCGCCGCCCCGCTGGTCGTGGTGGTGCTGGCGATCGGCACCGCCGCGTTCTGCGCGGTCGTCGCCGCCGGCGTCGACGCGAGCCGGGAACGCGCCGCCGCGCAGCTCGTGCCCGCCGACGCGGTGATCCGGGGGGAGCGCTTCGCACCCGACACCGTCGACGAGTTGGGTCGCCTGCCGGGGGTCCGGGCCGTCACCCGGGTGCTGTACGAGGACGATGAGCGGCTGGCCGCCGACGAGGTCGGCACGGACGCCGCCATCGGGCAGACGGACGTGCTGCTGGTCGACGGCTCGGGGTTGGACCTGGTGGCCCGCAAGACCCAGGTGGACCAGTCGAT
>NZ_JAGPXZ010000192.1:0-8719 GCF_018070305.1 Micromonospora sp. M51
GATCACCAACTGCCTGCGCAAGAACGCCCGCTACGAACTCACCGGGGCGGTGGCGCTGACCGACCTGCTGGCCCGGGTGCCGCTGCCGGACGGGGTGGGGCTGCTCGCCGAGCCCGCGTACCGCACCGTCGACGTCGCCGGCCCCGACGAGGCGTACGGGACGATCCTGCGCAGCGGTCTGCGCCCGCACCTGCGTCCCGGCGACACCCCGGTGCTGGCGGCGGCACTCGCCGGCGCACCGCTGGTGACAGCGGATCCGGTCGCCTGGTGGCGGGCGTACGTCGGCCTGCTGGTGCCGGCGGTGCTGCGCAGCTGGCTCAGCCACGGCGTCGTGCACGAGGCGCACCTGCAGAACGTGGTCGTGGTGCTCGACCGGGACCGTCGCCCGGTACGCATGCTGCTGCGCGACCTGGAGGGGGTGAAGCTGGACGCCGACCGGTGGGCCACCTGGCCGGACGGCGTCCCGGCGCAGGTCCGTTACGGTCCCCGCGCCGCCCACCGCCGGATCGTCTACTGCCTGTTCGTCAACCATCTCGGTGGGATCAGCGGGGCTCTCGCCGACGCGCGGCCGGGAATCGAGAAGCGGCTGTGGCAGGAGCTGCGGGGCGTCGTCGAGGCGGTCGCCGCCGACCTCGGTGATCCCGCCGAGCTGCGCGTGCTGCTCGACGGGGAGCCGTTCTTGGCCAAGGCGAACCTGCTGGTCCGCTGGCGGCGCGACGCCGACCGGGCCGCGCCGTTCGTGCCGGTTCCGAACCCGATGGGTGGGCCACGATGACCCGACCGGTCTACGTCCACGACCTCGACGCGCTGGCCGGGCAGGCCCGAGCCGTCCGGGCGGCGCTGCCCCCGCCGGTCGAGCTGCTCTACGCGGTCAAGGCCAACCCGGACCCCGGTGTGCTGCGAACCCTCGCCCCGATCGTCGACGGGTTCGAGGCCGCGAGCCGGGGCGAGCTGCGCAGGCTGGCCGAGGTGCTGCCGGGACGGGCGCCGGCCGCGTACGCCGGGCCGGGCAAGACCGACGCCGACCTCGCCGCCGCGCTCGACGCCGGGGTGCACCGCATCCACGTCGAGTCGCCCACCGAGCTGGCCCGGCTCGGCGCGCTCGCCACCGCCACGGGCCGGTCGGCTCAGGTGCTGATGCGGGTGAACCTGCCGGTCGACGCGCCGGGCGCGAGCCTGGTCATGGGCGGTGGGCCCAGCCCGTTCGGCATGGACCCGGCCGACGCCGTCGGGTGTGCCCGCCGCCCGCCCGCCGGCATCGACGTCCGCGGAATCCACGCCCACCTGGCCAGTGGGTTGGACGCACCGCTCGCCGCGACGGTTGCCGCCGCGGTGGTCGACTGGGCGGTGGCCGAGGTCGACGCCGCCGAGGTCGACGTCGGCGGCGGCATGACAGTCGACTACACCGACCCCGACGCGCGGTTCGACTGGGAGGGCTACGGCCGGGCCCTGGCGGACGTCCTGGACAGCTATCCGGGAGTGCGCTTGCGCATCGAGCCGGGCCGGTCGGTCACCGCCCACTGCGGGGCGTACCTGACCGAGGTCATCGACGTGAAGCGCTCCTACGGCGAGTGGTTCGTGGTGGTGGCCGGCGGGACGCACCACCTGCGGACACCGGCCGCGAAGGGGCACGCGCAGCCGTTCACCGTGCACCCGCGGCTCGGTGCCGCCGGTCCCCGTACCGATGGCGGGCCGGTCACCGTGGTCGGGCAGCTCTGCACCCCGAAGGACGTGCTGTCCTTCTCCAGCACCGCCGGGCCGATCGGCGTGGGCGACGTGCTGGCCTTCGCCATGGCCGGCGCGTACGCCTGGAACATCAGCCACCGTGACTTCCTGCTGCACGAGCCGCCGCTCTTCCGCACCGGTGACCTGCGGGAAGTGGCCGCCGAGTGGGCGTCCCGGCCGTTCGGGACGTGAGCCCGAGCGCCACGAACCGCTCGGTGTGTTATCGATAACATGCTATCTTTCATCCGGGAGTGAAGGGCACGCTCCCGGTCACCCGAGCCAGCCGGCGAAGACGCGCCGAGGGCACTCCCCTCCCGCCTCCCGGTCGGTGACCAGTCCGGGCCCCGTCGATGCCAGGCGACCACTGTTGGTCGTCGGACGATGTCGCGCCGGCCGCATGCCCAGCTTCCGACGCTCCACCGTAGGCAGCCCCGGCCTCGACGGGTGGCGGCCGCACACCCCCGGTGCCGCCGCCGAGCCACGAGCACGAGACGCCGAACGGCAAGGAGCCCAGACAATGCTGAGACGTAGGTTCTTCCTCCCATCCATCGCGGCCGCGGCGCTTCTCCTCGCGGCCACCACCGGCGGCGTGTTGAGCGGCGGCCTCGGTGCGACGGCGGTTGCCGCCACCAACGGCACCCTCGCGGCGACCGCCGGCTGCGGCAAGGCCCCCACACTCGCCAGCGGGACCCGGACGATCCAGAGCAGCGGACAGAGCCGTACGTACAACCTGCGGATCCCGGACGGGTACGACCGGAACCGCCCGTACCGTCTGATCTTCGGCTTCCACTGGTTGAACGGCTCGGCGAACAACGTCACCTCGGCCGGCTACTACGGCCTCCAGCCGTTGTCGAACAACAGCGCGATCTTCGTCGCCCCGCAGGGCATCAACGCCGGCTGGGCCAACACCAACGGTCGGGACCTGACCCTCTTCGACGACATCTCCCGGCAGATCGAGAACGACCTCTGCGTGGACACCACCCAGCGCTTCGCCCTGGGCTGGAGCTACGGCGGGGCGATGAGTTACGCGGTGGCCTGCGCCCGGCCCACCGTCATCCGCGCGGTCACCGTGATCTCCGGTGCCAACCTCAGCGGTTGCAACGGGGGCACCCAACCCGTCGCCTACTTCGGCATCCATGGCATCTACGACAGCGTGCTGAACATCTCGCAGGGCCGACAACTGCGCGACACGTTCGTCCGGAACAACGGGTGCACCGCGCAGAGTCCGCGCGAGCCGAGTCGGGGCAGCCTCACCCACATCACCACCGCCTACTCGGGTTGCCGGGCCGGCTACCCGGTGCAGTGGGCGGCGTTCGACGGGGATCACACCCCCAGCCCGGTCGACGGGTCGGGCAGCCCCAACGACTCGCGGACCTGGACCTCGGGTGAGATCTGGAGGTTCTTCAGCCAGTTCGAGTCGACCACGCCGCCGACCACCCCGCCGCCGACCGACCCGCCGCCCACCGACCCGCCGCCGACGACTCCGCCGCCCACCGGCGAGCCGGGCACCTGCACTGCCACCTACCGGACGTTGAACACCTGGCCCGGCGGCTACCAGGCCGAGGTGACAGTGGCCAACAACTCCACGGCTGCCCTGACCGGGTGGACCGTGGGCCTGACCCTGGCCAGTGGTCAGGCCATCAGCAGCCTGTGGAGCGGCGTCAACACGGGCACCACCGGCAGTGTCACCGTCCGGAACGCCCCCTACAACGGCACTGTGGGTCCGAACGCCTCGACCAACTTCGGCTTCACCGCCACCGGTAACGGGGCCACCGCACCCAGCAGCGTCACCTGCACCAGCCCCTGACCAAGGGCAGGATGAGGGCCCGGAGCCGACCGGCTCCGGGCCCGACATCCGTTGGCGGCTGCCGCCAGGACTACCGGCTCACGCTTCGCTCTCCAGCAGGTCGCGCAGGGCGTCGAGGGCGGCGATCTCCTCCTCGAAGGTCCTGCCGACGACCGGCCCGAGGAAGCGCGACAGCCCGCTCGGCTGCCACGCCAACTTCAGCGTGAGTTTCGTCCCGCCGCCGTCGGCGGGCGTGAGCGTGTACTCGCCCTGGGTGCGTACCACACTGCCGGTGGCCTGGAAGGCCAGTCGCCGTCCCGGCTCGAACCCGGTCACCTCGTAGTCGGCCGGGATGCGGCTCCCGCCGGGGCCCTTGAGCCCCTGTCGGTAGCGAGCGCCGACCCCTTCGCCCGAGACTCGAGCGACGTCGAGCACGTTGGGACGCCAGCGTGCGTCGTTCTCGCCCCGGGCGAGGAAGGCGAAGACGACCTCGGGAGTCCGTCCGATCTGCACAGTCTTCTCTGCAGAGGGCACAAGAAACCTTTCTCAGGGTCAGGGAACGATCTTCATCTGTGCCATCATCCCACTCGCGGAATGGTCGATCATGTGGCAATGGTAGACATACCGGCCAAGGTACGGCCCGAATGTCGCCTGGAGCCGGACAGTCTCACCCGGCCCCACCGAGATGGTGTCCTTCAGCCCGGCCTCGCCCGGGGCGGGCGGCTGACCGTTGCGGCTGAGCACCCGGAACTGGACCAGGTGCGGGTGGAAGTTGTGGGGGATGCCGAAGAGCGTGTCGCCGTTGGTCACCGTCCACACCTCGGTGGTGTTGCGTTTGATCTCGGTGTCGACCCGGTCGGCGTCGAACTGCTGCCCGTTGATGAGGAACTGGCCGGTCGCCGGGTTGAGGTTGAGCGTGAACGCCCGTTCCTTCGTGGCCGCCGGCAGCGCGGGAATGGTGCTCAGCCGGTCGGGCACCCGGCTGGTGTCGGTGGCGGTTCGGTTGACGTCGAAGCGCAGCACCGGCCCGGCCACCGCGTCGTCGAGGAAGACCCGGCTGCCGACCGGGAACGCGCCGAAGTCGACGACGATCTCGATCCGCTCGCCGGGCGTCAGGCTCCACGAGCGGATCGGCGTCGGCCCGGCGAGCAGCCCGCCGTCGCTCGCGATCTGGGTGACCTCGGCGTCGTTGCCGAGCCGCAGGGTGAACGTGCGGAGGTTCGACGCGTTGACGAAGCGCAGCCGGTACTTGCGGGCGGCCACCTGGAAGTAGGGCTGCGGCTTGCCGTTGGCGAGGATCGTGTTGCGGAACTGAAAGTCGTCGTGCTCGAAGACCAGGCTCGCGTCGTCGGCGAACCGCGCGTCGCGCAACATGATCGGGACGTCGTAGTTGCCGGACGGCAGCCGGAGGTCGGCCTGGGCCGGGTCGTCGATCAGGAAGAAGCCGGCGAGCCCGCGGAACACGTGCTCCGCCTCCATGTGATGGGCGTGGTCGTGGTACCAGAGCGTGGCGGCCCGCTGCTTGTTGGGATAGCTGTAGATCCGGCTCCTGCCCGGGTCGAGCACATCGGTCGGGAACCCGTCGCTGCTCGACGGGGTCTGGCCTCCGTGCACGTGTACCGCGGTCGGCATGTCGAGGTGGTTGCTGTGGGCGATGACCGCGAGCCGGCCCGTCTTGACCCGGAACGTCGGGCCGGGGAACAGCCCGTCATAGGTCAACACCTCGGTACGCGTCCCGGGCAGGATCTCGGCCTGAGCCTTACGGGTGGAAACGACGTAGAAGTCGGTGTTGCCTACCGAGGCGATCGGCTGCTGCACGGGCGGTATCGGCATCCGGACAGTGAACGGGGCGGCGGCGGCCGCGACGTGCGCCGTCCCCCCGTGACCGGTGTGGGCGCCGTGGGCCGGCGTCGCGGGCGGGGTGGATCCGCGCGCCGCTGCCGCCGCGGTGGTCGTGACCAGCGCGGCTGCGCCCGCGGTGGCGCCGGCCTTCATGACGTTGCGTCTGCTCACCATTGGTCGCTCCGCTCCTGATGGGTCGAGGTCTCGGGGGAACTGTCGCGGAGGTCCCTCAACGCGGCGTCGAAAGCTGATAGCGGCGAAGCGTGGATTTCACCTTAAGTTTTGGTGTGACTACCAAAAGCTAAGCTTCGATCCTTCCAACGGTGTGCGGTGAGACCGTAGACTCGTGCGAGTAGTCGGCCGTGACAACTCGTAGAAGGCCGATCCGATCTGAGTGCTTTGTCGTCCGCGCACGGGGGAGCCGGGCGACACGGCGGGCAGCCGGCGCTGGGGAGAGCCGTTCGTGCCCGCACCTGGGGAGCAACAAGGGCACACACCGGGGGATCCGCGATGGTGTATGGAAACGATGCGCTGCGGAGGACCGCTGCCGAGGTTCTCGAACGCAGGCGTCAACCGATTCTCGCCGCCTACCGTCAGCGTCTCGCCGCTGCGACTGACGATCTCGGCGGGGTCGCTGACCTGGTCGACAGTTACACGACGCAGGCCGACGTCCTGGTCCGGGAGACGGTCGTCGAGATTGGTCGCGAGACGACCGACCCGCTGTCGGCACCGCCGCCGACGGCGCCCGCCGAGGGCGTCGACCTTCACCCACGCGAGTGCTTCCGCGCTGTCGTCGCGCTGGCCGACATCCTGCTGGCCGACGCGCTGGAGCAGTTGTGTGGCCGGCCCGACCAGGGCGCGATCCTGGCCCTGGTCGCCGACGCGCTCACCCGCACGACACTGACCCGGCTGCTCGACGCGAGTTCGCGCTACGCCGCCGGCCTGATGAACGAGGTCCACCAGGCGCAGATCGCGGAACGCTCGCTGATCGCGCGCGAGTTGCACGACCGACTGGGCCACAGCCTCAGCGCGGCGTACCGCAACCTGGAGGCGCACGAGCTCGCCCAGGAACGACACGGAGGCGACGTCGACCGCCGGGTGGTCATCGCCCGGGAGTCGCTCCACGACGCGGTCGGCTACCTGCGGGTGCTCATCGCCGATCTTCGCCTCTCCCAGCCGCTCGGGTCCCTCGACGAGGCGCTCGCCAACTTCCTGTCGACGGTCGAGA
Organism: Micromonospora sp. M51; assembly: GCF_018070305.1. Classification (NCBI taxonomy): domain Bacteria; kingdom Bacillati; phylum Actinomycetota; class Actinomycetes; order Micromonosporales; family Micromonosporaceae; genus Micromonospora; species Micromonospora sp. M51. The sequence goes on from NZ_JAGPXZ010000192.1 coordinate 6,582, forward strand.
CGGGCGAGACGCGTCTGCACACCGAGATCAACGGCGACGAGTCGTGGGTGCCGCCCGAGGTGCTCGACGAGGTGTTCCTGGTCGTCCGCGAAGCGTTGCGCAACGCGGTCGCCCACGCCGGTGCCCGAGTGATCCATGCGGTCGTCGACATCACCCCGCACGAGCTGCGGGCGACTGTCGTCGACGACGGGGTGGGCTTCGACCTCGCCGCGGAGCGCGACGGTTCCGGCCTGCGCGCGATGGCTGAGCGCGCGGCCGCCGTGGGCGGTCGCCTCGCGGTGCGAGCGGCGGGCCGCCAGGGCGTGTCCGTCGAACTCGTCGTGCCGCTGCTCGCCGTCGGGGCGGGGGCCGGCCGGTGACCGCGACGATGGTCGAGCCGACCCGCATCGTGCTCGTCGACGATCACGTCGTGGTTCGCGACGGCCTCCGGGAGATCCTCGACGCCCAGCGCGATCTCGTTGTCGTCGGCGAGGCCGGCGACAGCTGTGCGGCGGTCAACGAGATCCGCGTCCGCCAGCCCGACATCGTGCTGCTCGACGTGCAGATCCCCGGCGACGGGGTGACCACGACGGTGCGCCGGATCCGTGATGTCGCCCCGGCGAGCCGGGTCATCATCCTCAGCATGTTCGACGGTCCGACGCTGCTGCGTGAGTTGTTGACCCTTGGCATCTGCGGCTACCTGCTGAAGAACTCGACGCGCCAGGAGTTGGTGGCGGCGATCCGCCGCGCCCGCGCCGATGACGCTCCGGTGATGCTGGCGGTGTCGCGCGAGAGCCTGACCCAGGTGCAGGGGCCGGTGCACAGCACACTGTCGGACCGTGAGCGCGAGGTGCTGCAGTTGGTCGGTCAGGCGATGAGCAACGCCCAGATCGCCGGGCGGCTCTGCCTGTCGGAGGCGACGGTCAAGCGCCACCTGCGCAACATCTTCGCCAAACTCGGTGCGGTGTCGCGCATCGACGCGGTCAACCGGGCCATCGCGGCTTCGCTGATCGTCCTGCCGAGGCTGTGCGTCGACCCGACGTTTCACGGCGGATAGCAGGTTACTCAAGGATTGCTCTGCGCAACTTGCCCGCAAACGGGCACTCGTGTTGGACTAATGCCGTGAATAGCACTCGCCTGTTCGTGCTCGGAGCGCTCGCGCGTGGCGGCCCCATGCATGGGCACCAGATCCGCCGGGCGGCCCAGGTCGACCGTACCGAGCTGTGGAGCGACGTCAAACCGGGGTCGCTCTACGGCGCGCTGCACCGGATGCAGGTCGAGGGCGTCATCGAGGCGGTCCGGACCGAGCAGGAGGGCAACCGGCCCGCCCGCACGATCTACGCGCTCACCGCGGCCGGCGCGGCGGAGCTGATCGACCACCGCGACGAGGCGTTGCGTGACACCAAGCTCCGCCACGACCCGGTCGACCTGGCCCTGCAAAATGTGATCGACCTCGGCGAAGACGCGCTCCGGGCCATCATCGTGGCGCGGCGGCAGGCCCTCGCCGCGCAGCTCGACTCGTGGCTGGCGCTCCGGGAGATCGCGGCGCCACACATCCGTGGTCTGGAGTGGACGACCTTCCGTCATACCGAGCTCCGACTCCGTACCGAACTCGCCTGGCACGACGAGCTGCTCGACCAACTGCCCGAGCTGATGGCCAACCAACCGACGTCGATGACCACGTCGTGACGGTGCCAGCCCCGGCCCCGGGGGCATCTGCGGGGCCGGGGCTGGCGGCACGTCACCGAGCGGGCTGCCGGGTGGTGGTCACGTTCCAGTCGGGCTTGCTCGCCTCGGCCCAGGGCTCTTCGGGCCGGCGCGGCAGCAGGTAGACGAGAAGGAACGTGAGGATCACGCCGACCAGGACGGCGCCCACCGTGAACTGGACCGCCCGGTTGAAGTTGGTCTCCAGCGCCGATGAGGCAGCGCTGTCGAAGGCCGCGCCGACCGGACCCGGCGCCGAGTCCGCACAGCCGGGCGGCGTGGCCGTCGGATCCGACGCGCGGGACTGGCGGATGAAGCAGTCGGCGAAGGCGGTCGTCGCCGCGCTCGCCTCCGCCGGTGGCAGCCCTGCGGCGACAAGCGATGCCTGAAGCTCCGGGCTGGCCTTCTCCGCGGCCGTGGCCGAGTAGGAGCCGAGCGTTCCGAAGAGGACCACG
>NZ_JAGPXZ010000193.1:0-8715 GCF_018070305.1 Micromonospora sp. M51
GACATGCCTTCAACATCAGGCCCGCACCCCCATCGGGAGTCGCAGCGGACCGCTGAGCGGGCCGCTGAGCGGGCCGCTCACTCGGCCAGCCGGTTGTCGCGCTCCAACTCGCCCTCGGCGTCGGCGAGCGCGTCGGCGTCGATCTGCTCGGCGAACTCGGCCGCCTCGGCGCTCTGCGCGGCGAGCGCGTCCTTCACCGCCCGGATGGCCACACCAGGCGGGTAGCCCTTGCGGGCCAGCATGCCCACCAGCCGGCGGAAAACCGCGTCCGGCTCGCCCCGGGCGGTGCGCAGCTTGCGCTCCACGAGACTGCGGGCGGTGTCCGCCTCGGTCTCCTCGTCCAGCTCGCCCAGCGCCTCGGTGGCCACCTCGCCGTCCACACCCTTGCGGCGCAGCTCGTTGGCGAGCGCCCGGCGAGCGAGGCCCCGCCCGGCGTGCCGGCTGGACACCCACGCCCTCGCGAACGCGGCGTCATCGATGATGCCGACCTCGTCGTACCGGTCGAGGACCTCTGCCGAGACCTCCTCGGAGATGCCCCGCTTGGCCAGCGCCCCGGCCAGCTCGGCCCGGGTACGGGGCCGGACGGCCAGCTGACGCAGGCAGATCTCACGGGCCACCTCGGACTCGTCCCGGGGAGGAGCCGGAGACTCGACGGCGTCGGCCTCCCCGGAACCACCCCGGCGGCCTCGCCGAGGGCGGGGCGGGTCGGTGGCGTCGCCCGTACGAGGCGGACTGGCATCCCAGCCCCGCCCCGTACGAGCGCGTCGTCCTGCCACGGGTCAGCGACCGGTCAGAAGTCGACCGGCGGCAGCTCCGGGCCACCGGCGGCGTCACCCGCGCCGACCCCGACGCCGAGCTTCTCCAGGATCTTCTTCTCGATCTCGGCGGCCACGTCCGGGTTTTCCTTCAGGAACTCCCGGGCCTTCTCCTTGCCCTGGCCGAGCTGGTCGCCGTCGTACGTGTACCACGCTCCGGACTTGCGGATGATCGCCTGCTCCACGCCGACGTCGATCAGCGAGCCCTCCCGCGAGATGCCCTTGCCGTACATGATGTCGAACTCGGCCTGCTTGAACGGCGCGGCGACCTTGTTCTTCACGACCTTGACCCGGGTGCGGTTACCGACCACGTCGGTGCCGTCCTTGAGGCTCTCGATGCGTCGCACGTCGAGCCGGACCGAGGCGTAGAACTTCAGCGCCCGACCACCGGTGGTGGTCTCCGGGCTGCCGAACATCACGCCGATCTTTTCCCGCAGCTGGTTGATGAAGATAGCCGTGGTGCCGGTGTTGCTGAGCACACCGGTGATCTTCCGGAGCGCCTGGCTCATCAGCCGGGCCTGGAGGCCCACGTGGCTGTCGCCCATCTCGCCCTCGATCTCGGCACGGGGCACCAGGGCCGCCACCGAGTCGATCACGATGATGTCCAGAGCGCCGGAGCGGATCAGCATGTCCGCGATCTCCAGCGCCTGCTCGCCGGTGTCCGGCTGGGAGACCAGCATCGCGTCGGTGTCGACGCCGAGGGCCTTCGCGTACTCCGGGTCGAGCGCGTGCTCGGCGTCGATGAAGGCGGCGATCCCGCCGTTGCGCTGGGCGTTGGCCACCGCGTGCAGTGCCACGGTGGTCTTACCGCTGGACTCGGGACCGTAGACCTCGACCACCCGGCCACGCGGCAGACCACCCACGCCGAGCGCCACGTCGAGCGCGATGGAGCCGGTCGGGATCACGGCGGTCTGGATGACCGGCCGCTCCCCCAGCCGCATCACCGAGCCCTTGCCGAATTGCTTGTCAATCTGGGCGAGAGCAAGGTCGAGTGCCTTCTCCCGGTCAGGCCCTGCTGCCATGGTTGCCACCCCTGCCTTCGCCGGCGTCTTTGCTGAGCTTCGCGTCACGCGGACACGCTAGGCGCTAGGTCCGACAGAAAACCAGCCGACGGGCCGCGAGCTGTGGACGAGCACCCCGCTGTGGACAATAGCCGAACAGGTGTACGACTCGACAAGCGACACGCGGAACCGGCGAAAAGGCTGCTCAGCGTAGTCGAGCGGGCACCCGGTCGGGGTAGGCGGCGCAGACCGCCCGCCACACCACGTGCGTCTGCTCCCCCGCCGCCAGGGCCTGCTCGATGGTCCGTCCGCCGAGCTGGGACAGCACCTGATCGCGGGCGATGCTGGCCGCGTAGCCGGGCCCGAACGCCTCGTCCAGCCGCGTCCAGAAGTCGGTCAGCCGCACAGTTATCAGCCCTCCTCGTCCGGTGCCCCGATCGGCACCGGGCGCAACGCTAGCGCCACCAGGGGCGCCACCGCGACCGCCGCGAGCAGGGTGAGCACGGGATATCCGGCGAACTGCATGACAAACCCGCTGACCACGGCCGCGCCGGCCCCGGCCAGTCCCATGATCAGGTCGGAGAGCCCCTGGACGCTCGGCCGCACCCCGGCCGCCACCGACTCGGACAGCAGGGTCGAGCCGGCCACCATCGTCCCCGACCAGCCCAGCCCGAGCAGGACCAGACCGACCGAGAGCCGAGGTGTGTGGTGCCCGGCGGTGCCGGCGACCGCGCAGGCGGCCAGCAGCAGCCCGACCCCACCGAGGATCACCGCCCGTCGACCGAGCCGGTCGGTGAGCCAACCGACCACCGGGGAGAACGCGTACATGCCGGCGATGTGCAGGCTCAGCACGATGCCGACCAGCCGCAACACGTCGGCGTCGGCGTGCGACTCACCGAGCCGGACCGGCGTCATCGCCATCACCGCCACCATCACCAGGTGACCCACCGCCACGGCGGCGATGCCGAGTCGGGCGGCGGGCTGTCCGCGTACCACCGACCAGGCCGCCCGCATCCCGGCGGCGCGTGGCGCGCGCACCCCGACCGGCGCGGCGGCCGGCCGCCCGGCACCACCCGCCGCCGGCGCCTCGGCCGCCACCGCGGTCGCCGTCGCGTCGGCGGCCGACGGACGGTCGGCGGCAGGTGCGTCGGCCGCCGCGAGCCGGCGCGCGGTGAGCAGCGGGTCGGGCCGGAGCAACCCGAGGAGTACGACGGCAGCCAGCACGAAGGCGACCGCGCTGAACGCGAACGGGCCGGCCAGCGGGGGCAGCCCCCAGCCGGTGGTGACCCGGTCGGCCAGCGCGGCGAAGTTCGGCGCGGCCACCGCACCGATGGTGGTGGCCCAGACGATCAGGGACAGCTGCCGCCCCCGGCGGGCCGGCTCGGCGAGGTCCACGGCCGTGTACCGGGCCTGCAGGTTCGCGGCGGTGCCCCCGCCGAAGAGCAGCATGCCGAGGAAGAGCAGCGGCACCCAACGGGTGGCAGCGGCCAGCACCACCAGCACGCCGCCGACGGCGCCGACCGCGTACGCCAGCGCCAGACCCGGCCGGCGACCGTGCCGCGCCATGATCCGGGTGACCGGGACGGCGAGCAGCGCGGCACCGACCACCCCGGCGCTCTGCGCGACACCGGCCACCGCGGTCCCGGCGATCCGGGCCGCGAGCAGCGCGCCCACGGCGATGCCGATGGTCACGCCGATCCCGCCGATGATCTGGGTGGTGAAGAGCAGCCGCAGGGTACGCCGCTGGATCGACGCGACGTCGGGTCGGACGCCGGTACGCGGTGCGGTCAGGTCGGTCGCCATCGGCGCTCCTGTCGGAAGGGGTGAACTCATCCTCGCGCACCCGCACCGACCAGCGGCAGTGGGTTTTGCCACCAGCCGAACCGGTCGCCCCGCCCGGCCCTCCCGGTACGCCCCCTTCACCCCTGCGATCGTGGTGTCTCCGGTGGACCGGGCAGCAGGGATGCCAGCCGACGGATCCGGGTCAGGGTGAGCGCGGCGACGGCCGCACTGACGGCGGCGACCACGCCGAAGATCACCGCGAAGCCCTCGTTGTCGGCGGCGAGCAGAGCGAGCAGGATCAGCCCCAGGGCGGTGACCAGGACGGACAGCAGCGCCGCCCAGGTGGCCCGCCGCTGTCCGGCGAGATAGCCGGGCAGGTCGGCCCGCACCGCGTCGTCCTCGGGCACGGCGCCGGTGCGCACTGCCTGGCGCAGCGGGTACCCCTCGGGATCCTGCCGAGCCTCGCCCACCACGCGCTGCGCCAGATAGATCGAGGGGCCGATCCAGACGGCGTTCAGGGCGGCGCCCAGCACGGCTTCGTCAAGTGCTTCCTGTCGGTCGAAGAGCCAGCGCATCGGCAGCCCGATGAGCACCGTCATCGGCACCCAGTACACGGCCATGAGCTGCAAGCCGGTCGCCCGCGCGAAGAACCGCCTCCCTCTCCCGCGAAGCCCGGCGGCCGCGGTGGCGCGACGCTCCTCGTTGTCAACGTCCATCGACATCCGTTACCCGCGCACACGACCCGGGACACACTGTCGACCGTGGACAGCTTCCGTTCCGCGCGAACGGAAACTGTCCACGATCTGGACGGCGCACGGTCGGGTCAGCCCGCCATCACCCGCTGGTGCAGCGCGGAGACCGCCGAACGCGCCGCCACGAACGCGCCGTGCTGCCAGGCCACCTCGTGGCTGAGCCAGTCCCCGGCGAAGTAGACCCGTCCGGCCGGCTGGAGCAGCAGGTTGTAGCCGGCCGTGCCGTACCGGGGTGAGGTCCAGGCGCCCTCGATGTAGCGGGTCCGGTCCCAGGCGTGGGAGTACGAGGTGACCAGCTCACTGCGGTACTTGTCGCCGTGGATCTTCACACCCTGGCTGACCGCGCGCTCGGCGCGCTGCTCCGGGGTCAGCCCGCTGTACGCCCTGGCGTTCGCCCCGGTGTTGTAGTAGCCGACGACCAGGCCGCGCTTGCCGTGGAAGCCGTACGACGGGTACCAGATGTGCGACAGGTCCAGGTCGGTCTCGGTGATGCCGCCGTAGATCCGCTGATCGGTCTCCCACCAGCGGCTGCGGTACTCCAGGCCGATCTTGCCGGAGGCGGTGACCGGGAAGTCGGCCAGGGCCGCGGTCACCGCCGTGCCGAGATTGTGCGGCACCCGGGCCATCAGGTGCGGCGGCAGCGCGGCCACGCAGTAGTCGGCGGTGATCTGCGACTGCCGGCCATGCTGTCGGTAGGTCACCTCGACCCGGCTGCCCCGGTCGGTCACCGCTGTCACCTCGGCGTCGAGTCGGATCCGGTGCGCGCCCACCGCCCGGGCCAGGGCTCGGGGGATCTGGTCCATCCCACCGACCGGTTGGAACATCAGCATCGCCTGGTCGTAGCCGAACTCGAAGGAGAAGTACCGGCCGATGTTGCTGGCGAACACGTCGGAGAGCGCCGGCGGCGTGCCGAGCGGGGTCCCCACGTCGTTGCCCGCACCCGGGTACGCGGAGAAGCCCCGACGGCTCGTCCCGGTGTACGCCCAGTCGCTGCCCCGTCCGCCGATCGCGCCGAAGCTCTGCAGGAACGACAACAGCCGCTCGCGGTCCTCCGTGCCGAGTCGGGCGTCCAACGCGCCCTGGTCGGTGGCCTTCGCCAGCAACTCCGAGACGTAGCCGTACACGTCGGCCTTGGCGGTGCGGTACCGGACCGGCGCGGTCATCCCGGCGGACTCGTTGTAGATCCAGGCGTCGGCGTTCTGGTTGGTGAAGACCTCGACGGGTACGCCCAGTTCCCGGCAGTAGTCCATGGTGACCATCCACTGTGCGATCCGCCCCGGGCCGGCGTTGAAGTAGACGCCGTCGGAGAAGCCGGCCCGCTGCGTGCGTCCGTCCAGGTCGGTCTCGACGTCGCCGCCCCGGATGGTCAGGTTCCGACCACCGACGCGGTGCCGCGCCTCCAGGATGGTGCAGTGGTAACCGGCCTTGCCCAACTCGTACGCGGTGGTCAGCCCGGCGATGCCGCCGCCGAGCACGACCACGCTGGCGCCGGACCGCCCGGTGAGGGTGAAGTCGGACCGCTCCGGAGGCCGGAACGCCGGGGTGACCGACGCCGCCGCGCTGGGGGCCAGCCCCATGGCACCCATGGTGGCGAGCATCGCTCCGGCCCCACCGCTGATCCCGACCGAGCGCAGGAACCCACGCCGGCTGACCATCGACTGCGTCTGATCGCTCATAACGGCCTCCCCTACAAGATCGACTCGCATGAGTCTGCAGAGACGCTGTTACGTGGATCGCGCGACGCCGTTTCCGGTAGGTATCAGCCTCACTCGATGACAGGGGATGGCCGCCACTCGCCTGGCCGTCGCGGCGGCGTCTTCAGCAACGTCACGACGAGCGGTTGACCCGCCGTCCGGCGCTGGCGCGGGACACGACGGTGAGGTCGGCGACCAGACCCTCGTACGCCTTGTCCTGGTCGTCGGCCCGCAGCACGGCGGACGGATGGATGGTGGCCAGCAGTCGGGTGGGCGGCGCGTCGGCCCGCTTTCCGGCGTTGTCCACCGGCACCTGTGCGAAGTCCGCTGGATGCTGCGCCGACTCCGGCCAGGGCAGCAGCTCGCCCCGCTGCCGGGTGACCCGGAAGGACGGGCCGAGCAGCGCCTTGGCGGCGGTCGCGCCGAGCACCACCACGAACTCCGGACGCAGCCGGGCGAACTCGGCGACCAACCACGGTCGGCAGGCGGTGATGTGCACCTGGTCCGGGGTCTGGTGGATCCGCCGCTTGCCGCGCAGTTCAAAACGGAAGTGCTTCACGGCGTTGGTCAGGTAGAGCTGGCCCGGGTCCAGCCCGGCGTCGTCGACCGCGCGGCGCAACAGGCGTCCGGCCGGGCCGACGAAGGGCAGCCCTTTCAGGTCCTCCATGTCGCCGGGCTGCTCGCCGACCAGCACCACGCGGGCACTCTCGTCACCCCGGCCGAAGACCGTCTGCGAGGCGTCCCGGTACAGCTCGCAGCCCCGACAGCCGCCGGCGGCGGTGCGCAGGTCGTCGATGGTGTCGGCGTCGGGCGGGATGAACCGCTGGGCGCCCGGAGCGTTCCCGGTCTGCTCGGCCATGCCGACTGTTATATACCCGTTCGGTGCCCGCCGCCGGACACGCCGCAGCGCACCCCGGCCGCGTCAGGTCAGTACCCGTTACCGCCCCCGTCGCCGCCGGACGCGATCGCGATCAGCACAATGATGATGATGATGATCGCCACCGCGATGGCGATCCAGATCCCCTTACGAGCCCCACCAGAAGCCATATCCCCACACCTCCGGGCGCCCGCATACCCGTCCCCGCCGCCCCGAATCCTCGCGATCTCGCACTTTCTGTCCCGACCAAAGCCAAGACATCGGGCATTTCGCCAGCAGAACCTGCAAGATCGCGGAAGGGGTGGGGGTCAGGTGGGGAAACCTGGGGGGTGGGGTGGGTTGACGGCTTGGGCCAGGGCTGCGGCCAGGGGGGCCAGGTCGGTGGGGTCCAGGGGGCTGACGGTGATGCGCAGGGCGGGCGGGGCGGCGATCCGGTAGAGAGCGCCCGGAGCCACCGCCCACCCGGCGTCGCGGAGCGCGGTCACCGCGCTGGTCTCGTCCGCGACCGGCAGCCAGACGTTGATGCCGCTGCGGCCGTGCGCGGTCAGGCCGTGCGCGGCCAGCGCCGCGAGCAGCCCTTCGCGCCGCTGCTCGTAGCTCTGCGCCGCCCGCCGCACCAACTCGGTGACCGCCGGGTCCCGCCACAGGGCGAGCACCAGACGTTGCAGCACTGTGGAGATCCAGCCGGCGCCGACCCGGGTACGGCCGCTCACCCTGGCCACCGTCGTCTCGTCACCGACAAGCACCGCCATCCGCAGGTCCGGGCCGAAGGGCTTGCTCACCGAACGGAGGAAGGCCCAACTCGCTGTCGCACCGGCGAGCGGATGCAGGGGTACGCGGGCCAGTTCGGCAGCGTGGTCGTCCTCGATCAGCAGCAGGTCCGACCGGCCGGCGAGCAGTGCCCGCAGCGCCTCGGCGCGGGCCGCCGACACGGCGGCGCCGGTGGGATTCTGCGCCCGGCTGGTGACGATCAGCGCCCGCGCTCCGGCGGCGAGCGCCGCGGCCACCCCGGCGACCAGCGGCCCCTCGTCATCCAGCGGTACGCCGATCGGGCGCAACCCGAGCGCGGCGACCAGGTCGAGCAGGTTGGCCCACCCCGGGTCCTCGACCGCCACCGCGTCGCCGGGGCGCAGGTGCGCGCCGAGCAGCCGCTCGATGCCGTCCAACGCCCCGCCGGTGAGAGTCAACTCCCCGGCCGCCTCGGCCAGTTCGGGCAGCACCCCGGCATCGGAGTAGCCGACCGGCGGGCCGCCGTCGGTGGCGAGCGCCGCCAGGTGCGGGCCCAGCGGGGGAAGCAGTCGCAGGTCGGGTTCACCCCGGGACAGGTCCCGGGCGCCGGGCAACGGTGGGGGGCGCAGCGCGGAGCGACGGGCGGCCACCGGCGGGCGGGGGCGTACCCGGGTGCCGTGCCGACCGGCGGTGGCGAGCAGCCCGCGCTGGCGTAGCTCCTGGTAGGCGCGGGCGACGGTGGCGGGGCTGACCCCCAACTGCGCGGCGAGCGCCCGCACCGGCGGCAGGGCCGCCCCCGGTGGCAGGGCACCGGCACGGATGCCCGACTCGATGCTGGCCGAAATCTCGACGGCTGTCGTACCGGTGGGCTGATAGTGTGCTGACACAAATAGGAGATTGTACTAGAACAAAGGGGCGCGCATGTATCCACCCACCGCCCGGACCACACCCCACCGTTCCCGCGACAAGATGAGCTACGACACTGCCGCCGCCCACGCCGTGCTCGACGAGGCCTACGACTGCGCGCTCAGCTTCACCGTCGACGGCCAACCCCGGGTGCTGCCC
>NZ_JAGPXZ010000194.1:0-8713 GCF_018070305.1 Micromonospora sp. M51
ACCGATTCCCGACCGTCCAGACGCTGGCCCGGCATCTGCACGCACAGACCGAGAGAGCAGGGGCACCCTCATGAACGACGACATCGCGATCGTCGGCCTGGCCGGTCGGTTCCCCGGCGCCGCCGACGTCTCGGAGTACTGGTCGAACCTGGTCGCCGGGAAGACCACTGTCAGTGCGCTGACCCGGGGCGAGCTGCTGGCCGCCGGGGTGCCCGCCGACCGGCTCGACGACCCGGCGTACGTGCCGGCGCGCGGCGTCCTGGCCGACCCGGACCTGTTCGATGCGGCCTTCTTCGGCATCACTCCGAGGGAGGCGGAGACGATGGACCCGCAGCACCGGCTGCTGATGCAGACGGCGTGGGCCGCGTTGGAGTCGGCGGGGCTCGCCACCGAGCGGCCGTTTGGTCGGGTCGGCGTCTTCGCCGGGGCCGGGTTCAACTACTACGCGCTGCACCACGTGTTCGCCCAGCCCGAGGTGGTCGAGTCGCAGGGGCTGCTGTCGGTGGTGCTGGGCAACGAGAAGGACCACCTGGCCGCGAAGATCGCGTACCGGCTGGACCTGGGCGGACCCGCCATCACCGTGCAGACCGCCTGCTCGACGTCGCTGGTGGCGGTGCACCTGGCCTGCCAGAGTCTGCGCGGCGGCGACTCGGACGTCGCGCTCGCCGGTGGCGCCTGCGTGGCCGTGCCGCAGCAGGCCGGGTACCTCTACGAGACGAAGGGCATCATGTCGCCGGACGGCACGTGCCGGCCCTTCGACGCCACGGCCGACGGCACCGTGCCCGGCAACGGGGTCGCCCTGGTGGTGCTCAAACGCGTCGCGGACGCCCGCCGGGACGGGGACACCGTGTACGCGGTGATCAAGGGGTCGGCGGTGAACAACGACGGTGGGATGAAGGTCGGCTACACCGCGCCGGGCATCGCCGGGCAGATCGACGTGCTGACCCGCGCGTACGCCGCCGCCGCCGTCGACCCGGCGACCGTGGGCTACCTCGAGGCGCACGGCACTGCGACCGAGGTCGGCGACGCCATCGAGCTGGCCGCGCTGACCGAGGTCTTCCGTCGCGGCGAGCGACAGTGCTCGATCGGCTCGGTCAAGGCCAATGTCGGGCACCTCGACGCCGCCGCCGGTGTCGCCGGTCTCATCAAGGCAGCGCTGGCCCTGCACTTCCGGCAGATCCCGCCGCTCGCCGGCCTGAAGCAGGCCCGGCCCGAGCTGCTGGACGGGTCGACACCGTTCATGGTGGACACCGTCGCCCGTCGGTGGGAGGCCGTCGACGGTCCGCGCCGCGCGGCGGTCAGCGCCTTCGGTCTGGGTGGCACCAACGCGCACGTGGTGCTGGAGGAGGCCGACGGCCCGATCCCGCCGGAGCCATCGGCCGCCGACGGCCCCGCCGAGCTGATCGTGCTGTCCGCGCGGACCCCGGAGGCGGTCCGCGAGGCCGCCCATCAGGTGCATGAGAACGTCCGGCAGCGCCCCGACCTGTCCCTGCGGGACGTCGCGGTGACGGCGCAGACGTACCGCCGGCACTTCCCGCACCGGTTGGCGGTGGCCGCACGGGACGTCCCGGCGGCGCTCGCCGGCCTGCGCCGGGCGCGGGTGCGCGCGGCGGTCCGCCGACCCCGGGTGGTCTTCCTGTTCCCCGGGCAGGGCGCCGAGTTTCCCGCCATGGCGCGGGGCCTCTACGACCACTACCCGTCGGCGCGGGCCGACCTCGACCACGGGGCGGAGCTGCTGGCCCCGGTCCTCGGGCTGGACCTGCGGGACGTCCTTGTCGACGACGACCCGCACAGTGTCGTGCACCGCACGGACGTCACCCAGCCGGCCCTGGCCCTGTACGAGGTGGCGCTCGGCCGGCTGCTGCTGTCGTGGGGCGTCCGTCCGGCGGCGATGATCGGTCACTCGGTCGGTGAGTTCCCGGCCGCCGCGCTCGCCGGTGAGCTGGCCGACGACGACATGCTGCGCCTGGTCGCCACCCGGGGCCGGCTCATGCAGGACGCCCCGGAGGGTCACCTGCTGGTCGTGCTGGCGGGGCCACGCACCGTGGAGGAACACCTCGCGGGCCTGGACGCCCTCGACATCGCCGCCCGCAACGCGCCGGAGGTCACCGTCGTGGCCGGACCGCCGGCCCCGCTCGCCGCGTTCCGCGAACGCCTGGACGCGGCCGGGGTGCCCTGTCGGGGGCTGCCCGCGCAGCGCGCGTTCCACAGCCGGATGATGACCGACGCGGCCCGGCTGCTCGGCGTGGCGGCCGACCGGGTGCCCCACCGACCCCGCACCCTCCCGGTGGTCAGCAGCGTCGACGGCGCGCTGCTCGGCAGCGGCCAGGCGCGTGCCGAGGGCTACTGGGCGGCACAGTTGCGCAGCCCGGTGCGCTACCACGACGCCCTGCTGACCGCGCTGGAGCTGCCCGACCCCGTGCTCGTCGAGGTCGGTCCCGGCACCGCGCTGAGCGGCATGGCCCGGCAGACACCGCAGGGGCGGCGGGTGCCCGGGTTCGCCATACAGCCGCGACCGACGCCGCGGGCCGACGCCGCCGATGTCCTCGCCGCACTCGGCGGGCTGTGGACGGCCGGGGTGGCGGTGGACTGGCCGGCGGTGCGCGGCGACACCCCGGCGCGACGGGTGGCGCTGCCCACGTACCCGTTCGCCCGTACCCGCCACTGGCTGGAGGCGACAGCGCCACCGGCCCCGGACACCGCCGAACCGTCGCCGCCTCCCGCGGCTGCCGGGGAGAGCACGGTGGTGGGCGAGATCGTGGAGCTGTGGGGCCGGTTGCTCGGCTCGCCCGACATCGGGCCGGACACCGACTTCTTCACCGTCGGCGGTGAGTCCCTGCTGTTCATCCGCATGGTCAACCAGGTGCAGCGCCGCTTCGCCGTCCGCATCCCGATGGAGAAACTGTCCGCGCGACCCACGCCGCGCGTCCTGGCCGAGCTGGTGACCGCATGACCGACCACACCGACCTGGCACACGCCGCAGCAGTGGCGGCCGTGCTCGCCCACCGCCTCTCCGGCGCGACGTCGGTAACGGTGCGCGGCCCGCACGGCGACCACACGCTGCGCGTGCACCCGGACACCACACTGACAGAGGTACGCGCGCAGACGCGGACACCGTCACCCGAGCTGTCCCCGGTGGACGTGGTGCTGGTGACACCCGGCCCACCGGGCGGGGCGGTGGGAACGGTGGGCCCGGTGCCGGTCTGGCTCGCCGGCGACCACTGTCATCCCACCCACCTCCAGGAACGACTGGACACCCTGAGCGGATGGCTCACCGACCATCCCGACCGCCCGGTGCGCGAGGCGTCGCTCGTCGGTCCCCGGGAGCGGGCCACCCTGCTCGGCTTCAACCCCGCGCCGACGCCCGCCCCCCGGACACCCGTGCACGAGGCGATCTGCCGGCAGGCGGAGCGCACCCCGGACGCCGTCGCGCTGCGCGGCGGGGGACGCGACCGCAGCTACCGGGACCTGCTCGACGAGGCAGCGGCGCTGGCCGGGCGACTGCGCACCGAGGGCGTGGGCCCCGGCTCGGTCGTCGCCCTGTGCACCGAGCGGAGCCCGGAGATGGTCGTCGCGGTGCTCGGTGTCCTGCTGGCCGGAGCGGCGTACCTGCCGCTGGACCCGTCCCATCCGAGGGCCCGGCTGGACCTGATGCTCACCACCGCCGACGCCGCGCTGGCGCTCGCCGACGAGGAGGGACGGGCCGCGCTCGGCACCGGCGGAGCCCCGGCCGTTCCGGTGCGACCACTGGCCGGTGCCGACCTACCCGCCTTGCCCGTCGACTGGCGTGGCTACCGCGCGCCGGAGGAGGTGGTGGACGGGCTGTCGTACGTCATCTTCACCTCCGGGTCGACCGGGACGCCGAAGGGTGTGCAGATGACCCATCTGTCGCTGGCCAACCGGCTGGCGTGGATGCAGGAGGAGTACCGCATCGGGCCCGGCGACGTGGTGCTGCAGAAGACGCCGTACACCTTCGACGTGTCGGTGTGGGAACTGCTCTGGGCCTTCCTGGCCGGCGCGACGCTGGTCACGGCCGAGGCCCAGGCGCACCGCGACCCGCAGGAGATGGCCGCCGTCATCGCCCGCGAGGCGGTGACCACAGTGCACTTCGTGCCGTCGATGCTCGCCCTGTTCGTCGAGGAGCCCGGGGTCGCCGCGTGCGCAGCCCTGCGCCGGGTGATCTGTAGCGGGGAGGCCCTGCCGCCGAAGCTCGTCAACAAGCTCACCGCCACCCTGCCGACGGTGCGGGTGGACAACCTGTACGGCCCCACCGAGGCCGCCATCGACGTCACCGCCTGGCCGTGCCGCCGACCCGAACCGGACCCCACCGTCCCGATCGGCAGGCCCATCACCAACGTCACGGCATACGTGCTGAACGACGACGGTGCGCTGGCCCCGCTCGGCGTACCCGGGGAACTGGTGGTCGGCGGCGACTGCCTGGCCCGGGGGTACGCCGGACGGCCCGACCTGACCGCCGAGCGGTTCGGCACCGTGCACGTCGCCGGGCGTCCCCAGCGGGTGTACCGCACCGGCGACCTGGCCTGGTGGTCACCACAGGGGTACCTGAACTACGGCGGGCGCATCGACACGCAGGTGAAGATCCGTGGGCAGCGGGTGGAACTCGGCGAGATCGAGTCGGTGCTGAACAGTCACCCGCTCGTCGCGAACAGCGTGGTGCTGCTCCGCGACGACCTGGGTGCGGCCCCGACCCTGGTGGCGTACGTGGTGACCGAGCGGCACGCCGACGCGGGCGACGTGAGCGAGGCGGAGCTGCGGGCGTTCCTGGCCGAGCAGCTTCCCGACCACATGGTGCCGCTGCGCCACGTGGTGCTGCCCGAGTTGCCCGCCACCGCCAACGGCAAGGTCGACCGCAGGGCTCTGCCCGCCCCGCCGGCCCGGGTCCGCCGGCCGGTACGGGTCGGGTCACCCTCGGCGTAGGGCGTCGGGAGCGGAGGAATCCGCAACAGGTCCGAGGGACTCGAGCTCCTCGCGCCGGTGCTGCCGGCAACCCCGGGTCCGGCAGGCTGTACCGCGAGCCCGATCCCTTGAAGCCGAGGGTGCGTAGAGCGGGGGCAATATCGTCGCGCAGCATCGCACGATAGACGGTTTGCACGTCGCTCACGTCATCACCCGCCCTGGTCTGAGAACCAGAACCTAGCGGCAAGCATGAACGGCCCGAGACGCTGCCACGGAACCCGGCGGCGTGGCCGATGCCGAACGTGGATTGTCTGGCCGGCGCTACCACCTCGCCGGCCGGCGTGTCACCATCCGCCTCGACCGCTGCGTGCTGCACCTGCCTAACGGGTGGCCAACCAGTGACGCGCGGTTGGGTGTTCGGACCTGTCGATGTGCGGATGTCGACAACACTGCGGCAATCGCGGTGCGCAGGGTTCTTGTCAGACCATCGGGGCTTCCCAGGTGGTCAGGCAGAAGGGGTGGCCGGCCGGGTCAGCGTAGACGAAGCATTGTTCGCTATTGGGCTGGAAGTCGTATTTCGTTGCGCCGGCGGCGAGCACGCGCGCCTCGGCGGCGTCTCGGTCCTCGACCATGAAGTCGAGGTGCATCATGATCGACGCGGTGGGGTCGGGCCAGGTTGGAGGCGTGTATCCAGGCACGGTCTGGAAATTGAGCCGCCCGGCCGGGCTCTGCACGCATGCCCACTCATCGCCGATCTGCGTCATCGTCCCGCCGGTGATGTCGGCGTAGAACTTCGCCAAGCGGATGGCATCCGAACTGTCCAGAGTGACTGCGCTGAGCCGCAGGTTGTCGGACATGTCGCCTTCTTCCGGTCCAGGCCGCCAGTAGCGCCACTGACAGCATTGGCATGACGGATGGGACCGAATCGAAGTCGACAGAGCCGACACTCGAAGGTGCCTTCTCGCGAGCTCTCCCGGCGGACCACGGACCGATCGTCGCACAGCGGCTCACCCAGCACGCGACACGAAGGATCGACCGCATGATCCAGCGCACTGTTCTGTCGCAGATAACGCGCGGTCGGTCTCGTCCACCCCGTACCGGCTCATCCAACGGAACTGCCCGTAGTCGCCCTTGATGACGCTCTGAATCGGCCCGGTATCTGACTACGAAGGGATGTCTGATCTGGACGTTCGGCTCTGTAGTCGGTTGATTGCTATCGGTAGCCTGTGCTGGTGGTTGGGGCTGGGTTGGCGAGACGAATTGGCGGCTTCTGCCGCCTGTGGCGGCTTTGGCGATCTCGCCTGTTGCGGCGGAGGGCTTGGCTGGGACTGCTGCGGCGTCGGAGCGCCTCTGCGCCGTCAAGACGTGACTGGTGGGAGGCTCGCAGCGGTCGTGACCGGACCACGTCTGTTCCGCGTTCTAATCAGGACCAGCAACGCGAGCTTTGCTCGACCAAAGTCGCTGTTCTGATGTGCTTGGCTGTGGTCACACCGTCCTGGCCAGCAGAAGGAGCACGTCGATGAGACCGGGTAGCCGGCGTCGGGTTTTGCGCTGGACAGCTGGTGCCCTGGTCACGCTGCTGAGCGCTATTGTCGTGGTGACGACTGCGACGTTCGTGCCTGCCTACATGGCCGACAAGACGTTGAGCAACAAAGCTGGATACCTTGGCACAATTCTGGGCGCCGTCAGCCTCCTCGCCTTTCTGGTGCAGCAGTTGATTGGCTTGGTGCGTCGGGATAAGCCAGCCGCCGTGATCGAGCAGCTCAGATCGGAGCTCCTCCGTGAACTCAGTGCCCGGCTCCGGCAGCTTCGACGTACATCGGAACACATCGCGCTGAGTTACCGGAGCGCCGGTGAGTCATCGGATGTGGGGCTGGAGGCGCTTGCGCAGGCGGCACTACGCGGACCTCAACGTGCTGTGCTTCTGGGCCATCCCGGTCGCGGGAAGTCGTACACCGCGCTGCAGGTTGCCCTGGAGATCCTGAAACAGGATCCTGTGGTCGTGCCGCTGGTAGTCCCGGCTGGCCGCTGGATTGATGGCGAAGAGATCGACGCCTGGCTTCCAAAGTTCATTGCGACCGAGTTCAACGTATCCCGTGGCTCAGCCCAAGACCTCATCGAGTCGGGTCGAATCTTCCCGGTGCTCGACGGCATTGACGAGCTGTGCATCGATGAGACGACCGTTGAGCCTGCCGAGCGACTGCTGCGCCAACTCGCCGAGTGGCGGTTGCGCGAGGAGCCGGCCCGCTTTCTGGCCACCTGCCGGCGAGCCACTTGGAGTGCCCTCGATCAGAATCTGCGCGACCATTACACCCTGCAGGTGTACACCATCCGACCCGTCGGCTATGCCGAGGCGACAAGGTATCTGTCCCGGTCCATTGGCGGCGCGGACGTTTTCGCTCAGGCGCTCGACCTGGCGACGTCACTGCAGGATGAAGGCCGCGGAGCTCTGCTCGCCAGCCCCTGGCAGTTGAGCCTCATCGCGGAACTGGCCAGGAATCGCCTGGCTACGCATCGCACTGACCCTGGCCGCACGTTGGTCACGACGGGAGAGACTGCCAATGCCGCGTCCTTGGTAGCGAACTATGTGGAATCCGTCGGCACCGTCCGGGCAGCACTTCCGATACGACTGCGAAACGTGCTCGACCTGTGGTGGTTGTCGCATTACGCTAAGTACTTAGAGCTGAATCGGTCTTCGCAGAGGGTCGTGGCAGGGCGCACGTTGCCTGCGCGCGACATTATTCTGCACCGGCTTTGGCCGGTCGCCGGGCGGGCGGCGTTGGTCACGGATTTCATCTTGTGCGTGCTGCTGTCTGTTCCAGGGTTCGTCTGGGCGGCCATGTTTCTGTGGGATCGTGGTTGGATAGCACGTGGTGGACTTCTGTTCGGCGCCGCCGTCTGGTCGGCCATGCTCATACGAACAAGCACGAAGCCGTGGATGCCGGCCGCTACGCCGGACTGGTCACGGCTGACCGACCTGAGGTTCTCGCTGCGTCAGACCGCCACCGCACTGGTCATTGCGGTGGCGGCATGGCTGGTGCTAGGCCCGTGGATAGCATTGATAAGTTTCGTCACTGCCTGGCTTGCGATCGGTTTGACAGTCGGCTTCGGCCAGACTCTGGCGACGGACACCAGACCCGAAATCGTCGGCCCGTTGGGCGTCCTGCGCCGGGAGCGGACGGTGTCGCGACTATCGGCCGCCGTCATGTTTCCGATCCTGGCATGGGGCTTCAGCCTGCAATGGGGTGTGCTGTTGGGTGTCCCTCTGGCATTGCTCTACTGCGCGGTTGTCGGCGAGACGGTTGCTTGCGCGCTATGGCGGCGCTACGTCGCTATGATCGTCGCCTCGGCGTTCCGGCTACCGCTCGCCCCTGCTCGATTTCTGCAGCGAATGTGTGGGCTCGGATTTGTTCGCGTCGCTGGAATCGCCTACCAGTTCCGTCACGATGAGCTTTTGCGATACTTCGCCAACAATTACGATGTGCGTGACCATTTCCGACGGTCATGGCGAACTGAGGCGCCGCAGCGGTATCGGACTTCACCGCGACCGGTGGTCGAGTAGCGTAGGCGTTCTTCATGAGGTCCAGCGAGCATCGCGGGTCGGTTAACGTCAACGACTACTGATCGGGCCACCGGCCGATGTCGCCGGTCCGCCGCAGCATGCGAGCAGCCGAGTCGTGGCGGCGGGTTCGCCTTCCACGCCTCGGCCGCCGGCGGTTCGTGCTCAGGCGCGGAGGCGTTCCAGCCCGCCCAGGATCAGGTCGAGGGTGAACTCGAACTCGGTCTGGCCGTCGCA
>NZ_JAGPXZ010000195.1:0-8710 GCF_018070305.1 Micromonospora sp. M51
GTCATCCGGCGGATCCGCATCCGGGCACCGGCCTCGTCGATCAGGTCGATCGCCTTGTCCGGCAGGAAGCGGTCGGAGATGTACCGGTCGGCCAGCGTCGCGGCGGCCACGAGCGCCGCGTCGGTGATGCTCACCCGGTGGTGGGCCTCGTACCGGTCGCGCAGACCCTTGAGGATCTCGATGGTGTGGGCCAGCGACGGCTCACCCACCTGGATCGGCTGGAACCGGCGCTCGAGCGCGGCGTCCTTCTCCAGGTGCTTGCGGTACTCGTCGAGGGTGGTGGCACCGATGGTCTGCAGCTCGCCACGGGCCAGCATCGGCTTGAGGATGCTGGCGGCGTCGATGGCGCCCTCGGCGGCACCCGCACCCACCAGGGTGTGGATCTCGTCGATGAACAGGATGATGTCGCCGCGGGTGCGGATCTCCTTGAGCACCTTCTTGAGGCGCTCCTCGAAGTCACCGCGGTAGCGGGAACCCGCGACCAGCGCACCCAGGTCGAGCGTGTAGAGCTGCTTGTCCTTGAGGGTCTCGGGCACCTCGCCCTTGATGATCTTCTGGGACAGCCCCTCCACCACGGCGGTCTTACCGACGCCGGGCTCACCGATCAGGACCGGGTTGTTCTTGGTACGGCGGGAGAGCACCTGCATGACCCGCTCGATTTCCTTCTCGCGCCCGATGACCGGGTCGAGCTTGCCCTCGCGGGCGGCCTGGGTCAGGTTGCGGCCGAACTGGTCCAGCACCAGGCTGGTCGACGGCGCGGCCTCACCCGGCGCGGCGCCCGCCGCGGCAGGCTCCTTGCCCTGGTAGCCGGAGAGCAGCTGGATCACCTGCTGGCGGACCCGGTTGAGGTCGGCGCCGAGCTTGACCAGCACCTGGGCGGCGACGCCCTCGCCCTCACGGATCAGCCCGAGCAGGATGTGCTCAGTGCCGATGTAGTTGTGGCCGAGCTGCAGCGCCTCGCGCAGCGACAGCTCCAGCACCTTCTTCGCCCGCGGCGTGAACGGGATGTGCCCGCTCGGCGCCTGCTGGCCCTGGCCGATGATCTCCTCGACCTGCTGGCGGACGCCCTCCAGGGAGATGCCGAGGCTCTCCAGGGCCTTAGCCGCGACGCCTTCACCTTCGTGGATCAGGCCCAGCAGGATGTGTTCCGTACCGATGTAGTTGTGGTTGAGCATCCGGGCCTCTTCTTGGGCCAGGACGACAACCCGTCGCGCTCGGTCGGTGAACCGCTCGAACATGCCCTCGTGCTCCTCACGTGCCGTGCGCCTTGATGGTCAAGATCTTGGCGGGGCCGGTGCACGAACGTCCAGGACGGGCGTCCGTGCCTCCTTACTCTATCGTCGCTGACCGACTCAGCTGAGGTCGTGTGTCTCCGGTCTGGGTCAGTTCCACGTCGTTTTGAACAACCGTCCGCGCTCAGGAGGTGTTCCGGTAGCCCTGTCGCTACGCGCAGAGCGAAATCCGACTGGCGCCACCGAAGCCCGATCCGGGGTCCGGAAGCGCTCCCGGAGGCTCCGGGCGGCCGGACCGGCGGTCGCGACAAGCGTCGCGCCGGACCCTGGGGAGGTTGTCCACAGGTTGTGGACAGCTGGTCCACTGGTTGTGGACAACGACGGTCGGCTCGAATTGCTTCCCGGCCCGGACCGGACCCGACGACGCCGCCCCCGAGCGGCCACCGCGACCCCAGCGGCGAAACGGTCACTCACCCCGAACGGGCACACGACGCGACATCCCGGATACGGCGACGCCGGCCCGGAGAACTCCTCCGGCCCGGCGTCGGTGTCGCCTGCGGTGGCGGCTGGCCACCACGCTGCTGACGGGTCAGCGCTTCGCGTGGAACTCGTCCACGATCTCCTGGGGGATACGACCCCGGTCCGAGATGTCCTTGCCGGCCTTCTTGGCCCACTCCCGGATCGCCTTGTTCTGTTCCCGATCGGCGGTCGCGCCACCGCGACCGCGGGCAGCCCGCCCACCGATCACGACACCACCACGGCCGACCTTGGTGCCGGCGCCAACGTACGCGGCAAATGCATCACGCAATTTCGCGGCGTTGGCGCTCGACAGGTCGATCTCGTACTGAACGCCGTCGAGGGCGAACTTGACGGTCTCGTCCGCGTCCCCGCCGTCCAGGTCATCGACCAGCTTGTGAATGATCTGCTTGGCCACGTCCCACATTCCTTTCGAGCAGGGCGCTCCTGCTAACTAGAGCACAATAACCCCCGCGCCGCTCGTCGCGTCAATAGGACCCCGTTACGGCCCGCCGTGAGCTCCGGCCGGGACTACTCCTGGCGGACCAAGGGGAAGAGGATCGTTTCCCGAATTCCGAGGCCGGTCAGCGCCATCAACAGCCGGTCGATTCCCATTCCCATACCGCCGGCCGGCGGCATTCCATACTCCATCGCCCGAAGAAAGTCCTCATCGAGACGCATCGCCTCGTCGTCGCCACGGGCGGCCAACTGCGCCTGGGCGACCAGCCGTTCCCGCTGCACGATCGGGTCGACCAGCTCGGAGTACCCGGTGCCCAGCTCGAAGCCGAGCACGTAGAGGTCCCACTTCTCGGCCAACCCCGGCTCGCTGCGGTGGCCCCGGGTGAGCGGGCTGGTCTCCTCCGGGTAGTCCCGGACGAAGGTGGGCGCCTCCAGGCCGGGAACGACCAGCTCCTCGAACAACTCCTCGGCCAGCTTGCCCGGGCCCCACTTCGGGTCCACCGCCAATCCGACCTTGTCCGCGTACTCCACCAGGCGTGAGCGTTCGGTGCGGACCGTGACCTCCTCGCCCAGCGCTTCGGAAAGCACACCGAACAACGTCACGGACCGCCACTCGCCGCCGAGGTCGAACTCGCGCCCGTCGGCGTGGGTCACCACAGTCGAACCGCTCACCGCGATCGCCGCCTGTTGCACGAGATTACGGGTCAACTCGCCGATCGTGTCGTAGTCGCCGTACGCCTGGTACGTCTCCAGCATCGCGAACTCCGGCGAGTGCGAAGAGTCGACACCCTCATTACGGAAGTTGCGGTTGATCTCGAAGACGCGGTCGACGCCGCCGACCACAGCGCGCTTGAGAAACAGTTCGGGAGCGATTCGCAGATACAGATCGGTGTTCAACGCATTGCTGTGGGTCACGAACGGTCGAGCCGTCGCGCCGCCATGCAGCAGTTGCAACATCGGCGTTTCCACCTCGATGAAGCCCTGCCCGTGCAGTGAATCGCGCAGACTGCGTACGGCGGCGGCCCGGGTACGCACCATCTCCCGTGCCTGCGGCCGGACAATCAGGTCGACGTAACGCTGCCGGACGCGCGCCTCCTCGGACAGCGGCTTGTGGGCCACCGGCAACGGTCGCAGCGCCTTCGCCGTCATCTCCCAGTGCTGGGCCAACACCGACAGCTCACCCCGACGGCTGGTGATCACCTCACCGGTGACGCCGACGTGGTCGCCGAGGTCGACCAGGCGCTTCCACGCCTCCAGCCGCTCCGGCCCGACCCGGTCCAGCGAGAGCATCGCCTGCAACTCGGTGCCGTCGCCGTCCCGCAGGGTCGCGAAGCAGAGCTTGCCGGTGTTGCGTACGAAGATCACCCGGCCGGTGACAGCGACCTGGTCGCCGGTCGCGGTGTCGGTCGGCAGGTCGGCGTAGGCCGCCCGGACCTGCGCCAGGGTGGTGGTGCGGGGGAAGCCGACCGGGTAGGGCTCGACACCCTCGGCGAGCATCCGGTCCCGCTTCTCCCGGCGGACCTTCATCTGCTCGGGAAGGTCGTCGGCGGGGTCCACTGGCACGGGGTTCTGCTCGCTCACGGCACGCTTCCTCGTCACGATGACTACGGGGGGTCAGGCCCGAGCGTACTCAAGCGCTCAGGTGGCTGTTACCGGATAACCTGCCCGTCATGGCGGATCACACTCACGCCCTGTCCTTCGGCGTCGCGGCGAGTGACTATGACCGCTTTCGGCCACGTTATCCCGAAGCTGCGGTCCGCTGGGCCCTCGGCGGGCTGCGGGCGGGCCAGGTGGTGGATCTCGCGGCCGGCACCGGCATCCTGACCCGCGCCGTGCTGGCCCTGGGCCACCAGGTCGTACCGGTCGAGCCCGATCCGGGGATGCGGGCGCAACTCGCCGTCAGCACCCCGGGCACGACGGCGCTGGCGGGCACCGCCGAGGCCCTGCCGCTACCCGACTCGGCCGCGGACGCGGTGCTGGTGGGCACGGCGTACCACTGGTTCGACCGGGAGCCCGCGCACGCCGAGATCGCCCGGGTGCTCCGTGGCGGTGGCACCTTCGCCCCCCTGTGGAACATCCGGGACGACAGGGTCGACTGGGTGGCCGAGCTGGGTCGTATCGCCCACTTCGGCGACAACTCAGCCAGCCTGGCGGGCAACGACCACCCCGACTTCGGCTCCGCCTTCGACCCCATCGAGCGGCGCGAGTTCCGGCACCACAGCACGCTCACGCCGGACGAGCTGCGCGGCGTGGTCCGCACCCGTTCGTACTGGCTCACCGCCACCACGGACGATCAACGGCGGGTCGAGCGGGAACTGACCGAACTCCTGAACACCCACCCCGCCCTCGCTGGCCGGGACACCATCGAGCTGCCGTACCGGACGCTGGTGCTGCGCGCCCGACGCCGCTGAGGTCCACCCGACGGCCGCCCCCGACGGCGGCCGGGGTCACCGGTTGCGCTCGTAGACCATCCGCAGGCCGATCAGCGTGATCATCGGCTCGTGGTGGGTGATGGTGCGGCACTCGTTGATCACCAGGGAGGCGAGGCCGCCGGTGGCGATCACCGCCCGCACCTCGCCCAACTCCTCGGTCATCCGCTCGACGATCCGGTCCACCTGCCCGGCGAAGCCGAAGTACAGGCCGGCCTGAAGGCACTCCACGGTGTTCTTACCGATCACCGAGCGGGGCTTGGTGGCCTCCACCTTGCGCAACTGCGCCGCCCGAGCGGCCAGCGCGTCGAAGGAGATCTCGATACCCGGGGCGAACGCGCCGCCCAGGAACTCACCGCGCTCGCTGATCACGTCGAAGTTGGTGGTGGTGCCGAAGTCCACAACGATCGACGGGCCGCCGTAGAGGGTGTACGCCGCCAGGGTGTTCACCACCCGGTCGGCGCCCACCTCCTTCGGGTTGTCGATCGCCAACTGCACGCCGGTCCGCACACCGGGCTCCACGATCACGCTCGGCAGGTCGGCGTAGTAACGGCCGAGCATCGTCCGCAGCGACCGCAACGCGGCCGGCACGGTGGAGCAGGCGGCCACGCCGGTGATCTCGACGTTGTCCCCGGCGAGCAGACCCCGGAACTTCAGGCCCAGCTCGTCCGCCGTCGAGCGGGCATCGGTCTTGATCCGCCAGGAGTGCACCAGCTTGTCGCCGTCGAAGGTCGCCAGCACGGTGTTGGTGTTTCCGATGTCGATGCAGAGCAGCACGCACGCAGCCTAGACAACTAGTCGGTACGCAGGTCCATCGCGATGTCCAGGATCGGCGACGAGTGCGTCAACGCGCCCACCGAGAGGAAGTCCACGCCGGTGGCCGCGTACCGGCCGGCCACCTCCAGGGTCAGCCCGCCGGTCGCCTCCAGCTCCGCCCGGTCACCCACCGCGGCCACCGCCTCGGCCAGCGCCTCCGGCGTCATGTTGTCGCAGAGCAGGAAGTTCGCCCCGGCCTCCACCGCCTCCACCGCCTCGTCGACGCTGGTCACCTCGACCTGCACCGGCACCTCCGGGAACGCCTCCCGGACCCGCCGGTAGGCCGCCGTGATGCCCCCGGCCGCCAGCTTGTGGTTGTCCTTGATCATGGCGACGTCGTAGAGGCCCATCCGCTTGTTGGTGCCACCGCCCGCCCGCACCGCGTACTTCTCCAGAGCCCGCAGGCCCGGCGTCGTCTTGCGGGTGTCCAGCACCATCGCCTTCGTACCGGCCAGCGCGTCCGCCCAGGCCCGGGTGTGGGTGGCCACCCCGGACATCCGGCAGAGCAGGTTGAGCGCCGTCCGCTCGGCCGTCAGCAGCAACCGGGTCGGGCCGGTCACCGTCGCCAGCACGTCACCGCGGGCCACCCGCTCACCGTCGCGGGCCAGCACCGACACCTCGACGGTACGACCGAAGCCCGTCACCTCACCCACCAGCTCGAACACGGCGGCGGCCACCGCCATCCCGGCCAACACCCCGTCCGCGCGGGCCACCAGGTCGGCCGTGTCGGTCTGCTCCGCCGGGACGGTGGCCACGCTGGTGACGTCCAGGAAGTCCGGGCCCAGATCCTCGACCAGCGCGCCCTCGATCACCTGCCGCACCTGTGCCGGCTCCAGTCCGGCCGCCTGCAACGCCACCGCCGTCGGCCCCGTCAACGCCATCTCCGTCGCGCTCACCGTGAACTCCCCTCCCACTGTTGCGTCACCCGGCCCTGCGCCCCGACCGCCCCGACGAGATGGCCCAGCCACCGTTCGTCGGCCGTCGGAAAGTCCTCCCGCCAGTGGCAGCCCCGAGTCTCACCACGGGCGTACGCGGCGGCGACCAGCGTCGACGCCACGGTCAGCAGGTTCGTCGCCTCCCAGTCGGCGGTGCGCGGGCGACCCCGGGCAACACCCAGCTCGGTCAACGTCCCGGCCGTCTCGGCCAGCGTCGCCGCGGATCGGAGCACCCCGGCCCCCCGGGTCATCGCCCGCTGCAGGGTCGGCGTCACCTCCGCCGGCAGCACCCAGCCCGTGCCGCCACGCCAGGCGCCGACGTCCGCCGGCTGGGCCTGCTCGGGCAGGCCGGCCGCGATGTCCTCGGCGATCCGCCGGGAGAAGACCAGCCCTTCCAGCAGCGAGTTGCTGGCCAGCCGGTTCGCGCCGTGCACGCCAGTGCAGGCCACCTCGCCGCAGGCGTACAGGCCGGGGATGGAGGTACGGCCGCGCAGGTCGGTCCGGACCCCGCCGGAGGCGTAGTGGGCGGCCGGCGCCACCGGGATCAGGTCGGTCGCCGGGTCCACGCCGATCGCCAGGCAGGACGCCACGATGGTGGGGAACCGACCGGCCAGGAAGTCGCCGCCCAGGTGCCGCGCGTCGAGGAAGACGTGGTCCGCGCCGGTGGCCACCAACACCCGGTGGATGCCCTTGGCCACCACGTCCCGGGGGGCCAACTCGGCCAACTCGTGCTGGCCCACCATGAACCGCTTGCCGTCCGCGTCCACCAGGTACGCGCCCTCGCCGCGCAACGCCTCGGAGACCAGCGGCTGCTGCGCGTGCCCGGCCCCGGGCACCCCCGCGCCGGCCGGGGTGATCAGGGCGGTCGGGTGGAACTGGACGAACTCCACGTCGGTCACCGCCGCGCCGGCCCGCAGCGCCAGCGCCACCCCGTCCCCCGTGGAGACCGCCGGGTTGGTGGTGGCCGAGAAGACCTGCCCCATTCCGCCGGTGGCGAGCACCACCGCGCGGGCCAGCAGTGCGCCGACGCCGTCCTCGCTGCCCTCACCCAGCACGTGCAGGGTGATCCCGCACGCCGGGCCGAGCCCGTCCGGGCCGTCGCCGGGCGCGCGCAGCAGGTCCAGCACGAGGGCGTGCTCGACCAGCCGGATCCACGGGTCGCGCTGCACGGCGGCGTGCAGGGCACGCTGCACCTCCGCGCCGGTGGCGTCTCCGCCGGCGTGCACGATCCGGTCCGCCCGGTGCCCGCCCTCGCGGGTCAACATCAACGAGCCGTCCGGGTGTCTGTCGAACTCGGCGCCGATCCGCATCAGCTCACGCAGCCGGGGCGGGCCCTCCTCGACCAGCACCCGGACCGCCGCCGGGTCGCACAGCCCGACCCCGGCGACCTCGGTGTCCCGGGCATGCGCCGCCGGGGAGTCGGCCGGGTCGAGCACGGCGGCGATGCCGCCCTGCGCCCAGCGGGTCGAGCCATCGTCGATGTTGACCTTGGTGACCACCGTGACGTGCAGACCCGCCTCGCGCAGGTGCAGCGCCGCGGTCAACCCGGCCACGCCGGAACCCACCACGATCACGTCGGTGGTCTCCACCCAGCCGGGCGCTGGCGCGGCCAGCAGCGTGGGCAGGGCGGGCAGGTCGACGGTCGGGAAACGCATTCCCCCAGTCAACCCGAACCGTCCTCGCCCGGGGCGGCGGGGGCGGGACGAGTGGTTTGGGCGACGCCGTCCGGCGCCCGCCGCGCCGCGTCGACCGTCAGGCCAGTGTCACTTCGTCCGCACCGGCAGACCCGCCGGGCCGGCGCCCTTCAGGGAGGCGGTCACCGTACGGTCGCTGAGCCACAGATAGCAGCGGACCCCCCGATCACCGACCTTCCACCGCCCCGCCCCCGGCGGCCGGACCACCACCCCGCTGCGGAAACGCAGCGTGGCGTCGTCCGGTACGCCCGCGTACCGGGCGAGGACGCTGCGACAACCCGTGTAGAGCGGCAGCCAATCGGCGTCCCGGGTCGGGTACGGCCGATCCGGTGCCCGCCACACCCCGACGAACTCCGCGTCGTGCTGTGCGCCGCACTCCACCGGGATCAACGTCTGCACCCCCCGGCCGGCGCCCGCGCGGCTCTGCTGGCAACCCAGGCGCAGCGCGGTGGGCCCTTTCAAGGCGTCCCGCAGACTGCCCGACCGGACCACCACGGTGGCCGCCGCCTCGACGGTGGTCAGCTCGGTGACGTCACAGCGGAACCACCGGGACCCCGCCGCCCAACCCGGCCCGTTGGGCAGCGCCACTGACAGCCGCAGCCGGCCCGACCGCCAGTCGTCACCCAGGT
>NZ_JAGPXZ010000196.1:0-8709 GCF_018070305.1 Micromonospora sp. M51
CGGACGGTGCTCTTCCACACCTGGTGCGAGACACGGATGCCCTGCTCGTCGGCGAGGTGCATGGCGTAGAGGGCCTCGCCGTGGATGTCGAGCTGGAGCTGGTCGGCGGCGCCGTTGCCGATCCGCACCGGGCGTGATCCGCGGTAGCCCTCCAGATGGTCCAGCACCTCCTCGTGCAGGTCGGAGGATCCGTCCACCCGATACATGATCTTCAGTGGATCCTGGTGGTCGCCGGCCTCGCGGATCCGCTCGTCCAGCCAGTTCATGTACCGGCTGACCTCCTCGGTGAAGCCGAGGCCGAGCAGCGCGTGCACGGAGAAGGACGTGTCGCGTACCCAGGTGTAGCGGTAGTCCCAGTTACGGGTTCCGCCGACCAGCTCGGGCAGCGCGGCGGTGGGCGCGGCGATCATCGCGCCGGTCGGCGCGTACGTCATGAGTTTCAGCGTGATGGCCGAGCGCTCGACCATCTCCCGCCAGCGGCCGGTGTAGCGGGAACGCTCGAGCCAGCGCCGCCAGTAGTCCTGGGTCCACTCGAACATCCCCTGGATCTCTTCGGGCGGGAAAATGCGCGGTTCGCTGCCGCCCGTCTCCAGGACCACCCCTCCCGTGTCACCTTCGTTCAGCGTGCCGTACGCGACCAGGTCGCCGCCCTCAAGGTGGATGTCACCCTGCTCGGAGATCAACCGCCGCACGGGGTCGACCGGGTTGAACGTCAACGTCGCCGACCGGCTGCGGAAGACGTAGCCGTCGTGGTGGCGCTCCAGTTGATGCTCGTCGCGGGCGTAGTTGAACCGCGGTCGGCACTCCACCCGGAAGCGCATGCTGCCCCGGACCATGGTGACGAGGCGGACCAGGCGGTGCGCGTCGGTGACCCGCTCGCCGGTGACCGGCATGAAGTCCATCACCTCGGCCACACCGTCGGCGCTGATGAACCGGGTGATCAGGATGGGCGTGCCGGGGAGGTAGAGCTGCTTGGTCACGTACCGCACGTCGTGCGGCGCGATCTGGAAGTAGCCGCCCTTCTCCTTGTCCAGCAGCGCGGCGAAGATGCTCGGCGAGTCGAATCGCGGCGCGCAGAACCAGTCGACAGTTCCGTCACACGTCACCAGCGCGGCGGTCTGCAGATCGCCGATGAGCCCGTGATCCTCGATCGCCGGATAGCTGTCCACGTCTCTCCCCGGTTCGGCGGCGTCCTGCGCATCGAACCTAGGGAAAAGATTGTCGACTTAGGTGAGATTCACGTTCTGCCACCCTGTCGCGTGCGCCGGCGTGCGCCGGCCGTCCGGGCGGCCCGTGACGATCATCGGAGCGCAGGCTCTTACGGAGTGCCCGGGCTCGCCGGGGAGTCGGCGAACCTGGTGACGAGGAGGTCGATTCGTTCCTCCTGGCCGGCTGGGGGGATGCGACCGCTCTCCGACAGGACGGCGATGCCGTGCAGGGCGCCCCAGAGGACTTCGGCGAACAGCTCGCGGCGCTCGTTGGCCGGGGGAAAGCAGCTGACGAACTCGTCGAAGCAGGCTCGCAGCGGGGCCGGTGTCTCGGCGCTCGCGAACGTCAGTTCGGTGGGCAGGATGAACATGGCCTGGTAGAGGGCGGGGCGTTCGGTCGCGAAGTCAAGGTAGGCGCGGCAGACGGCGCGCAGGGCGTGCGCGGGCCCGGGGGCGGCCTGCCGTGCGCGGCGCAGGTGGGTGGCGAGTTCGCCGAACCCGTCCAGGGCGACGGCGCTGACGATGGCGTCCTTGCCGTTGAAGTGGCTGTACAGCACCGGCTGGCTGTACTCGACCCGGTCCGCCAGCCGTCGTGTCGTCACCGCCTCCCAGCCTTCGGTCTCGGCGAGCTCCCGCGCGGCCGTGATGATCAGCTGGTGGCGGTGCGCGCGTTCACGTTCACGGCGCTCGCTGATGGCGGACATGAGCGAATTCTAGCAACGCTAGACATCCTGCCGAAGGCAAACTATCTTCGCTATCGAATCTAGCGACGCTAGATATCCGTCCAGGAGGAGATGCTCATGCTCACCACCATCGCCACCGTGCTCGCCGGCCTGATCGGCGCGGGCATCATCGTCATCGGGGTGCGCGCCTTCTGGGCGCCACAGGCCGCAGTCGGCTTCGGCATCCCCGGCACGCCCACCGAGGACCGCAGCTTCCAGGCATGGCTGACCGTCAAGGCCGTGCGTGACATAGCGTCCGGGCTCTTCGTCTTCATCCTGGTGGCGGGAGCGACACCCGAGCTGCTGGGCTGGTTCATGCTGGCCGCCGCCGGCATACCTGTCGGCGACGCCCTGATCGTGTGGCGCAGCAACGGCCCCAAGGCGATCGTCTTCGGCGTCCACGGGGCCACGGCCGTGGTGATGCTGGCGGTCAGCGTTCTTCTGCTCGTCGCCTGACCACTGCCTGGCGACGGGTCCGCGCGCCCCGCGCCGGCTCGCCCCCCGCGTGGCGCAGGACGAAGCGCCGGCCGTCTGGCCGACTGGGCGTCAGCGGTGCGGGCGGCAGGAGGAGCGGATGACCAGCTCCGTCGGGAGCCGGATGTGGGTGTCGCGCTCGACGCCGGCGATCAGGTCGACGAGCAGGCGCAACGCCTCGGCGCCCATCCGCTGCAGCGGCTGCATGATGGTCGTCAGCGGCGGGTTGACGAGCGCCGACTCCGGCACGTTGTCGAAGCCGATCACCGAGAGGTCGTCGGGCACGCACAGGCCCATGTCGCGGGCCACGGCCATCGTGGATATCGCCGAGAGGTCGTTACCCGCGAAGATCGCGGTCGGCCGGTCCGCGAGGCCGAGAAGCTCCGCGGCCGGGCCGGCCGCGGTCTCGATCCGGAACCCACCGGGGCGGACGAGCCGCTCGTCCACCGGCACGCCGGCTTCGGCCATCGCACTGCGAAAGCCGGCCTCGCGCAGCTGCGCCGACATCAGGTCGGTGCGTCCGCTGATGTGCCCGATCCGGGTGTGGCCGAGGGAGAGCAGGTAGTTGGTCGCCAGCACCGCACCGGCGAAGTTGTCCGAGTCGACGGTGGGTAGGTGGGACGGACCGGTGTGCGGGTCGACGGCCACGACGTGGAAGTTGTTCTCGGTCTCGACCACTGTCGGCGTGACGATCACGGCGCCGTCGATGAGAGTGCCGGAGAGCCGGGCGAGCGAGCGCCGCTCCCATCCGACTGCCGCGCCCTCGCCGTCCCCGCTGGAGTAGGCCAGTAGCTGGTACCCACTGCCCGCGACCTCCTGGGACGCGCCCTTGAGAAGCTCGGTCGAGAACGGCTCGAACTCGGCCAACAGGATGCCGAGCACGTTGGTCCGGTGGCTGCGCAGGCTCTGCGCCCCCAGGCTCGCCTCGTAGCCGAGGTCGTGGATGACCTGCTGGACGCGCTCCACCGTCGCTCGGGCCACGCCGTATCTGCCATTGACGACCTTCGATACGGTCGCGACCGAGACGCCGGCAGTGCGTGCGACATCGGACATCTTGACGCGCTGCTGAAACACCACGTCGATGATGATAGGGCCGCAGTCGACGAGGTGTCGCCGCCGATTCGAAAACGTTATCGATACCGATTGACATCAAGTTACATGACTGTAAAACTTCGCCGCAGGCCGAGTACCGCGACTGAGTAGTCGAGGAGACATCGATGGCAACTAAGCGACGTAGAAGTGCCGTCCTGGCACTGTTGATGACAGGTGTTCTCGTTGCCGCCGGGTGCAGCGGCGGCGGCGAAGAGGCAGCCCCTCAGGGGGAGCTCTACAAGGACCCGGTGACCCTGACCTGGTGGCACAACGCCTCGCAGGACGGGCCCGGCAAGACCTACTGGGAGAAGGTCGCCAAGGACTTCTCCGCACTCCACCCCACGGTCAAGATCGAGATTGAGGCGATCGAGACCAACCAGCTGCAGCGCACCAGGATCCCCGCCGCGCTGCTGAGCAGCGACCCGCCGGACATCTTCATGACCTGGGGCGGCGGTGAGATGACCGAGCAGGTGGAGGCCGACTACCTCAAGGAGGTCACCGACCAGGTCAAGGCCGAGGTCGCCAACATCGGCAGCGCCGCAGAGATCTGGCAGGTGAAGGGCAAGCAGTACGGCCTGCCGTTCCGGATGGGCATCGAGGGCATCTGGTACAACAAGGACATGTTCGCGCAGGCGGGCATCTCGGCTCCGCCGACCACGTTCGAGGAGCTCAACGCAGCTGTCACCAAGCTCAAGGCGATCAACGTCGTTCCGATCGCCGTGGGTGCCGGTGACAAGTGGCCGGCCGCGCACTGGTGGTACAACATGGCGCTGCGCGCCTGCTCGGTCGACACCCTCAAGAAGGCGGCCGCGGAGAAGACCTTCGACGATCCGTGCTTCGTGAAGGCCGGCCAGGACCTGAAGGCGTTCATCGACACCAAG
Source organism: Micromonospora sp. M51 (assembly GCF_018070305.1). Taxonomy (NCBI): domain Bacteria; kingdom Bacillati; phylum Actinomycetota; class Actinomycetes; order Micromonosporales; family Micromonosporaceae; genus Micromonospora; species Micromonospora sp. M51. The sequence continues at coordinate 4,378 of NZ_JAGPXZ010000196.1, forward strand.
CCGTTCCAGCCCAACTTCATCGCCACGCCGGGCCAGAACGACCCGACCAGCGCCAACGGCATGCTCGCCAACGGCAAGGCCGCGATGGAGCTGATGGGTGACTGGAACCGCGGCACGCTGGACACCGTCGCCACGGACAAGACCAAGCTCGCCTCGTTCCTCGGCTGGTTCCCGGTGCCGGCGATCTCCGGTTCGCCGGGTGACCCGAAGGCGGCCCTCGGTGGTGGCGACGGGTTCTCCTGCTCCAAGAACGCGCCCGCCGAGTGCGTCGAGTTCCTCAAGTACATCGTGAGCCCCGAGGTGCAGAAGGGCTATGCCGAGACCGGCACCGGCCTGCCGGTGGCCAAGGGCGCAGAGGGCGCCGTGAAGGATCCCGCGCTGACGTCCATCCTGCAGGCCACCTCCGGATCGAGTTACGTCCAGCTCTGGTTGGACACGGCCTACGGCAGCACCGTCGGGACCGCGATGAACGACGCGGTCGTCGCCATCTTCGCCGGCAACGGGACGCCTGAGAAGGTCGTCTCGGCGATGAAGGCGGCCGCAAGCAAGTGACCTCCGCCAACCAGATCCGTATGCCCGCCGGCGGCGCTTCCGCGTCGCCGGCGGGCCCCCGCCAGGCTGGGCGCGCGTCCGCCCGCCGCGCCGACAACCGCCGCAAGTGGTACGAGATCATCGGCCTCACCACGCCAGCGATCCTCATCTACGTGATGTTCGTGCTGGTGCCGATGGGCTTCGCGGTCTACTACAGCCTGTTCCGCTGGCGCGGGGTCGGGCCGCCCACCGAGTTCGTCGGCCTGAGGAACTACACCCTCGCCTTCCAGGATCCGATCTTCCTCGACGCGTTGCGCAACAACGCCATCATCGTGTTCGGGTCGCTGCTGATCCAGGGCCCGATCGCCCTGGGCGTCGCCCTGCTGCTCAACCGTCGCTTCCGTGGGCGCGCCGTGTTCCGCCTGCTGGTGTTCGTGCCGTACGTGCTCGCCGAAGTCACCGTCGGCATCATGTGGAAACTGCTCCTGACCGGCGACGGCACCGTTGACGCGCTGCTGCGGTCCCTGGGCATGGGCGGGCTGGTGCAGGCCTGGCTCGCGGACCTGGACGTGGTCATCTGGACCCTGCTGGCCGTCCTCACCTGGAAGTACGTCGGCTTCGCCATCATCCTGCTCCTCGCCGGTCTGTCCAATGTGCCCGACGAGCTGACCGAGGCGGCGTCCATCGACGGCGCGAGCTGGTGGCAGATCCAACGGCACGTCACGATCCCGCTGCTCGGCCCGACGATCCGGATCTGGATGTTCCTGTCCATGATCGGTTCACTGCAGATCTTCGACATGATCTGGGTGACCTCGGTGCCCGCGGTGCGGTCCCTCGGCGCATCGGCCACCATGGCGACCTACATGGTCGACAACGGCTTCTTCGCCCGGCTGTGGGGCTACGGCAACGCCGTGGCGGTAATCCTATTCGTCATCTCCTTCGTGGCGGCGCTGCTGTTCCAGCGGTTCCTGCTCCGCCGCGACATCGAGGGCGCCATCACCGGAAGGGCGAAGTGACGATGGCCGTGAACAGCGTTCTCCCCCAGTCCAACGGGCGTCGTCAGATTTCCTGGGGCACGCCGCTCACCTACGCGATAGCCCTCGCGATCGCTGCGGTGTCGATCGCCCCGGTCATCTACGTGGTCATCGGCGGTTTCCGCACCACCCCGCAGATCGTCGCGGACCCGGCCGGCCTGCCCGACCCGTTCGTCTGGGACAACTACGCCCGGGTGCTGACCCAGAGCAACTTCTGGCGGCAGGCGTTCAACAGTGCAGTCATCGCCCTCGGCACCACGCTGGCCGTGGTCGTGTTCGGCCTGGCCGCCGCGTTCGTGCTCGCCCGCTACCGCTTCCGCGGGCGGGAAGGGCTCTACACCTTCTTCACCCTCGGTCTGCTGTTTCCGGCCGGGGCGGCGATCCTGCCGCTCTACCTCATGCTGCGGGACCTGAACCTGATCAACTCCTACTACGCGGTGATCCTTCCGCAGGTCGCCTTCTCGCTACCACTGACGATCGTGATCCTGCGTCCCTTCCTCTCGGCCATCCCGAGAGAGCTGGAGGACGCCGCCGCCATCGACGGTGCGAGTCGGCTCGGTTTCCTCTGGCGTGTCGCGATGCCGCTGTCGCGGCCCGCGCTCGTCACCGTTGGCGTGCTGGCGTTCGTGGCGAGCTGGAACTCGTTCCTGCTGCCGCTGCTCGTCCTCAGCGACGTCGACCTGCACACCCTGCCGCTGGGCGTGCAGAACTTCTCCAGCCAGTACACCACCGACACGGCAGGCGTCCTCGCCTTCACCTCGCTGGCGATGCTGCCGGCACTGCTGTTCTTCACGCTCGCGGAGAAGCAGATCGTCGGTGGCCTGCAAGGTGCGGTCAAGGGCTGAGCGGCAGCGGTACGAGCACAACCAGAGAGGCACAGCATGACTGAGGTCCACGAGGTGGTGGGCGGGCCGGCGCCGGCTCAGGCAGATCCGAACCACAGCCGACAGGGCGGGCGCGACGGAGGGGATCGCCTCCACGACCTCCTCGGCCGGATGACGATCGAGGAGAAGATCGCCCAGCTCGTCGGCTTCTGGGAGAAGGAGGACGGCGAGGCGGTCGCACCACTGCAGGGGGAGTTCGGCGACAACTCCAAGCTTGAGGACTTCTCCCGGCACGGGCTCGGTCATCTCACCCGCGCCTACGGCACCCGTCCCCAGGATCCGGCGCAACGCGCGTCCTGGCTGTGGAAGTTCCAGCGGGACCTGGTCACCGGGACCCGGCTGGGCATCCCGGCAATCGTCCACGAGGAGTGTCTCACCGGGCTGTCGGTGTGGAAGGCCGCCACCTTCCCCACCCCGCTGGCCTGGGGTGCCGCGTTCAACCCCGAACTGGTCACCGAGATGGCCGCGGCGATCGGCGCCTCGATGCGGACTCTCGGCGTCCACCAGGGGCTCTCCCCGGTGCTCGACGTGATCCGCGACCCCCGCTGGGGTCGGGTGGACGAGTGCATCGCTGAAGACCCGTACCTGGTCGGCACCATCGGCACGTCGTACGTGCGCGGCCTGCAGTCGCAGGGGGTGCACGCCACCCTCAAGCACTTCGTCGGCTACTCCGCCTCGCGCGCCGGGCGCAACTTCGCCCCGGTGCACGCCGGCCGACGGGAACTGGCCGACGTGCTGATGCTGCCGTTCGAGATGGCGATCATCGACGGCGACGCGCGGAGCGTCATGCACTCCTACACCGACATCGACGGGGTGCCCGTCGCCGCCGACCCGACGATGCTGACCGGCATCCTGCGCGACCAGTGGGGCTTCGACGGCACCGTGGTCGCCGACTACTACGGGGTCGCGTTCCTGAACCTGCTGCATCACGTGGCGAGCGACCACGCGGAGGCGGCCGGGCAGGCGTTGACGGCCGGTCTCGACGTCGAGCTGCCGACCGGCGACGCCTATCTGACCCTGCGGGAGTCGGTACGGACCGGCAGGATCGACGAGGCGATCATCGATCGCGCGGTGCTGCGGGTGCTGCGCCAGAAGCTGGACCTGGGCCTGCTCGACGCGACCTTCAGCGACGAGCCGCCGCAGGCTATCGACCTCGACTCACCCGAGCACCGGTCGATCGCCCGCCGGCTCGCCGAGGAATCGATCGTGCTGGTCGCCAACCGGGACGCGCTGCCACTGCCGGCGGGTCGGCGGATGGCCGTCATCGGCCCCAACGCCGATCGGCAGAGTGCGCTCTTCGGGTGCTACTCGTTCCTCAACCACGTCCTCGTCCAGCATCCCGGCGTGGAGACCGGCATCGAGGTGCCGACAGTGCTCGACGCCGTGCGGGTCGAGTTCGGCGACGACCTCGTCACCTGGGCCCGGGGCTGCGACGTGGACAGTGACGACCGGTCCGGCTTCGACGAGGCGGTCGCCACGGCGTCCGCCGCGGACGTCGCCGTCCTGGTCGTCGGCGACCACGCCGGCCTCTTCGGACGCGGCACGGTCGGCGAAGGGTGCGACCGGGACGACCTGGAACTGCCCGGCGTCCAGCGCGAACTGGTCGAGGCGGTGCTGGCCACCGGCACGCCGGTGGTCCTGGTGCTGCTCACCGGGCGGCCGTACACGATCGGTTGGGCGCTGACGCGCTGTGCGGCGGTGGTGCAGGCGTTCTTCCCGGGCGAGGAGGGCGCCGGGGCGATCGCGGGAGTGCTCTCCGGGCGGGTCAACCCGTCGGGCAAGCTGCCGATCACCATGCCCGGGCCGGCCGGGGCGCAGCCCTACTCGTACCTGCACCCCACCCTCGGTCAGGGCAACGAGGTGACCAGCCTGCCGGCGATACC
>NZ_JAGPXZ010000197.1:0-8638 GCF_018070305.1 Micromonospora sp. M51
GATCCTGGTGCTGCTCTTCGCCTCGATCCAGGTCGCGGCCGTCTTCCTGGCCCGCTCCACCGCGATGAACGCGGCGCAGAGTGGCGTCAACGCGCAGCGGACCTATGAGGCGCCCGACGGCGCCGGGGTGGAGAGCGCCTCCCGCTTCCTGCGAGCCGCCGGTGGCTGGCTGGTGGGCTGGGACAAGGCCGGCCCGACCTGCGTGACCAGCCCGACCGAGGTGACCTGCACGGTGAGCGGCCGCTCGCTGTCCGTGGTGCCCGGCGTGGACTTCGCGATACAGCAGACCGCCCACGGCACGGTGGAGAGGGTGACCCCGCCATGACCCGGGCCGCCGAGCGGGGCTCGGTCTCCATCGAGGTGGCGGTGCTGGCGCCCGCGTTCATCGCGCTGATGGTGCTGGCCGGCGTGGTCGGGCGCAGCGCGGTGGCGGCGGAGGCGCTCGACGCGGCCGCGCACGACGCCGCCCGGGCGGCCTCGATCTCCCGCAGTTCCGCCACGGCCAAGACAGCGGCGTTGGAGGCCGCCCGGAAACAGCTGGACTGGCACGGCCTGGCCTGCGCCAACGACCTGGAGCCGACGTTCACCGGCTCGATCGCCGGCAAGGACTCCGGGTTCGACGACGCCTTCAGCAGCTCGGTCGGTACGGACGCCACGGTGACGGTGACGATCAGCTGCCGGGTGTCCTTCCGGGACATCACCCTCGACATCCTGCCTGGGATGACGAGTGAACGGCTGATCACCGGGCAGTTCACCTCCCCGCTCGACCGTTACCGGAGTCGGCGATGACGGCCACCACGTCGGCCGCCGGGCCCGCGCGGGCCGGTGAGCACGGCCGGGTGAGCATCTTTCTCGCGGTGACGATGATCGGCGTACTGGCCATCATCGGTCTCTCCTTCGACGGCGCCGGTCAGCTCCGCACCCTGCAACGGGCCCAGAACCTGGCCGCCGAGGCGGCTCGGGCCGGCGGTCAGGCCATCGACCGGGCCACCGCCATCGAGGGCGGCCCGAAACGGATCGACCAGCCGCAGGCACGCGTGGCGGTCGCCGACTACCTGGCCGCCGCGAAGGCCGCCGGCCACACCGTGAGCTTTCCCGAGGTCGACGGGGAGATCCTGATCCGGGTGACCGTCTCCATCACCTACCACCGCTCGATGCTCGGACCGTTCGTCCAGGACAAGACGGTCACCGTCACCGGCGAGGCGACCGCACGTGCCATCACCGCAGCACCGTAGGAAGGAAGGCAGCCATGCCCGTATCGGGTGGGTCCGTGGTACGGCGGACCGGACGAATCCTCACCGGCATCGGCGCACTGGCCGTGCTCCTGGTGCTGCTGGTCGGCGCGCCGATCGCGTTGCTCGCCTTCGCCGGTAACCCCCTGCCCGATCACCTGCCCACCCTCGGGGAGGTGGGAACCGCGCTGACCAGCCGGGACGACGGCCAGCTCTTCCTGCGGGCGTTGGCCGTTGCGGGTTGGTTCGGCTGGGCCACGTTCGCCTTCTCCGTCCTCGTCGAGCTGGGCGCGCAGACCCTGCGCCGGCCGGCGCCGAAGCTGCCCGGAATGGGCCGCCAGCAGAAGGCCGCCGCCGCGCTGGTCGGCTCGGTGGCGCTGATCCTGGTGGCGAGCCCGGCCGCCGCCAGCGCCGCGGCGGTCTATGGAGCTCCGGCGTACGCGAATCCGGGCGCACCGGCCGTCACCACGCTGGCCGCGCCGACCCGCGCCGCGACGACACCGGACACTGCCGCGCCGGTGGCCCAGGGCGGGCTGCTCGGCCTGGCCGGGGCAGGGCTCGCCGCACCCGGCGGCCCGGCGGCGACCGACGAGGCCGCACCGGTGTACCGGGTGGCGCGGGGCGACTACCTCGGGGAGGTGGCCGAGCGGTACCTGGACGAGTTCGGCGACTACCGGCAGCTCGCCAAGCTGAACAAGCTCGACGACCCGGACCGGATCCGCCCCGGCCAACTACTCCGACTGCCCACCGAGGCCACCGACCAGGGGGCCCGGCAGCACGCCACCGGCCGGCTCGTCGACCGGCCCACGGCGCCGAAGCCGCCCGCGCCCCGGCCAGCACCCGAGCAGGCCGCACCCCCGCGGGTGACCCCGGCACCACCCAGCGGTACGCAGTCGACGGGCCAGCCGCCCGCGATGACGGTCGGCGCGGCCCGGGCCGGTGACGTCGATCGGGTGAACCGCCCGCTGGCGGTCTCCGCCGTACTGGCCGTGGCGAGCATCGTCGGCGCCCAGATCGGCGCTGTCCTGGGACTGCGCCGCCGCCCGGCCACCGCAGCCGGCGCTCCCCGGCTGGCCGCTCCCTCCCGCAGACCCCGAGGCGGGGCGGGCCGGAGCAGCAGCGGCGGGGCGGGCCGGAGCACCGGCGGGGCGGGCCGGAGCGGCGATGGGGCAGGGCTGAGCACCGGCGGGGCGGGCCGGCTGACCAGTGGTGGGGCGGCCGGCAGCGGGGCCGCGTGGGCTGCCAGCCGGGCGGCGGCCATCGAGGGCCCCTCGACACCGACCGGTGGCGCGGCACCGGGCGGGAACGATCTCGCACTTGGCGGCACCGGGATGACGCCTAATGGCAGCGGCGTCGCACCTACCGGCAGCGGCGCGGCACCCGCCGGCGGCGGCACGGCATCCTCCCGCAGCGGCGCGGCACCCGCCGGCGGCGGAATGGCTACCGACGGCGCTGGCGAGTGGAGTGGCGACGACGGCTGGGCCGGCGCCGGTGCCGAAGGCGGGCTGTTCAACGGTGAGCACGGGTTGGATTCCGTACCGGACGGACCGCCGGTCGGCCGCCACCGACGCAGCTGAGGCGATCGACCCGCGCGACGCTGTCGCACGGCTGGCCCTGTTCAGGCTCCGCGTCTGGTGCGGGGGTGTGCCGCCTGGCCACGGCGACCGGCCAGCACGGTGGCGACGGTCTGGTCATCCGGCCGCAGCGGGAGCGCCCCGAGGCAATTCCTCGGGAAGCGAGATGCCTGTGAGTCATAAAGATGACCCACAGGCATCGGCGTCGAGCGTGTCATTGCCTCCGGGGTCGCCACGGAGTGTTATCAGGTGCGCCGACGTGTCGCGGGCCGGCCCGCTCGATGGGGTCCGTGCACGAGCATCGCCGCCGACCAGAGCGGCGGTCGCGGCCGGTGGTCAGGGCAGGCGGGTCTGGAGCACGCCGTTCTGGATCCGGGTGGGCAGGACCTGCTGGTCGTTGCCGGACGGCCCCTGCACTACCTCGCCGCCGTTGAGCCGGAACGCGCTGCCGTGCCACGGGCAGACCACACAGGCGTGACCGTCGATCTCCTGCACTTCGCCCTCGCCGAGCGGCCCGCTCTGGTGCGGGCAGCGCTCCAACATCACCGTCACCTCGTCACCGTGCCGGTAGAGGATCACCGAGATGTTGTCGTCCACCTCCCGGGTGATCAGGGTGCGTTGCGGCAACGTCGCCATGTCGGCCAACGAGTGCCAACCGTCGGTCATCCGGTGCAGCTCGGAGATGCTCTGGTTGACCTGCGCCCCCTGCTTGTACGCGAGGTGACCCCCGATGTACGCCCCCAGGCTCACGGTGGAGAGCCCGAGGAAGCCGAGCGCGCGGCCCATCCCGTGGCGGCCGGACATCCGAGCGGCCAGCGAGCCGGCGTAGATCGCCATGCCGACGGTGTTGGCGGCGGCGTGCACCAGGCCGACCCGACGCTGGTCCCGGGCGAGCGCCGCCCAGTCGTTCAGACCGGCGACGGCCGCTGGCAGCGCGCTGACCGTGCCCAGACCGACCAGCACGGCGGCCGGCCGGCGCTGCCCGGGCATGAGGTCCAGCACCGCGGCGCTGATCCACGCACCGACCGGCACCTGCACCATCGCCGGGTGCAGCGGGTGCCCGAGGGTCACCCCGTGCAGCAGATCGCGCAGCCGGCGCGGACGCAGCGTCCCCAGGACGACCTTCTGCAACCGGTCACCCGCGCCATCCAGCCGGGAGTCCTGCTCAACTTTCGTCAATAGTGCTCGCACGAGTACCGACTTCCCGGCGATCGTCGTCGCAAACCGGTCGGCGGCGACAAACCTGCCGCACCCCCATGCCGCCGATCGCGCAGGCCCTGCGCCGAGGGTCCGGGGCACAAACCGCATAACGCCACCCGGAAGTGCAAGATCGACGGGGATTGTGGGGGTGCGGCGGGCCGGGCATGCTGGCGGGATGGGTGTGCGGGTGGAGCGGCGTGGACCGGTCAGCACAGTGGTGCTGGATCGGCCGGCGACGCGGAACGCCGTCGACGGTCCCACCGCGCGGTCGCTGGCGGACGCGTTCCGGGCCTTCGAGGCCGACCCGGACTCGGCGGTGGCGGTGCTCTGGGGTGCCGGGGGCACGTTCTGCTCCGGTGCCGACCTCACGGCGATCGGCACGCCGAGCGGCAACCGGGTGGAGCCGGAGGGGGACGGCCCGATGGGTCCGACCCGGATGACGCTCAGCAAACCGGTGATCGCGGCGATCTCCGGGTACGCGGTGGCCGGCGGCCTGGAGTTGGCGCTCTGGTGTGACCTGCGGGTCGCCGAGTCCGATGCGACCCTCGGGGTGTTCTGCCGCCGCTGGGGAGTGCCGTTGATCGATGGCGGCACCGTCCGGCTGCCCCGGTTGATCGGCGAGAGCCGGGCGATGGACCTGATCCTCACCGGCCGCCCGGTGCCGGCCGACGAGGCGTACACGATGGGGTTGGTCAACCGGGTGGTGCCACCCGGCCAGGCGCGGGCGGCGGCCGAGGAGTTGGCGGCGTCGATCGCCCGGCACCCGCAGACCTGCCTGCGCAACGACCGGGCCGCGGTGCTGGCCGGCGCGGGGCGGCCGGAGCCGGAGGCGCTGGCGACCGAGTTGGCGTACGGGATGGACTCGCTGGCGGCGGACGCGCTGGCCGGTGCGGCCCGGTTTGCCGCCGGCGCGGGCCGGCACGGCACGACGCCGCCGGAAGAGGGGACCCTCCCGACGGCGTCGACCACGCGCTAGCTCAGTTGCGGTTGATGGTGAAGGTTGTCGTGGTGTTGCGGATGTCCTGGTAGTTGTTGGTCAGCCGCAGGTTGGTGAAGGTGACCGAGCCGACCGCCGGGCCCTGACCGGGTTCCGGCATCTCGTTGGCCCAGATCGCGAAGCCGGACTTCGCGTCGTACGCGTCACCGCTCTTGCCGACGCCGCTGATCGAGACGTTGGTGAAGACCGTGTCGGTGATCGGGTTCTCCGGCTGCGACCCGTTGTACTTGGTCTGGAACATGATCCCGGTGTACGTCGGGTCGACGATGTCCACGTCGGACACCCGGATGCCGCGGAACTCCTTGGATGCGGAGAAGACCCAGATCGCGGGGAACGTCTGGGAGCCCCAGAAGTGTCCGCCGGCTCTGACGATCGAGATGTTCTGGAACTGGGTGGGCGGGCTGGCCCCGAACCCGATGAACGGGTAGCCGAAGTCCAGCGAGCTGATGGTGATCCCGGAGTACGTCAACATGTCCGCGATGTAGAGGTTGCGGAAGATGTTGTTGTAGCCGCCGTAGACCGCCAACCCGGCCGCCCGCCACGTCAGCGTGGCCGTCAGGTTCTCGAACACGTTGCCGTTGTTGCCGACCGAGGCACCCTGGTCGGTCGCCGAGAAGAGAGCGAACGCGTCATCGCCGTTCGACCGCCCCTCGGTGTTGGTGATCAGGTTGTTGGTGCTCCCGTTGGTCAGGTTCACCCCGTCGGCGAAGGTGTTGCGGAAGCGGCTGTTCTTGATGGTGAGCCCGCTGACGCTCACCCCCCAGTACGCGCAGACGGTGTGCTCGACCCAGACACTGTCCAGGGTCATGTTGTCGACGTCCTTCAGCTCACCCCACACCTTGCCCGGCCCGTCGATCCGGTTGGTGTAGTTGCCGAAGAAGGCCAGGTGCGAGAAGGACGACCCGCTGGCCGAGGACTCCACCCGGAAGCCCGCGTCGGTGTTCTGCTGGCCGGTCGGCGTCTGGAAGCGGGTATACCACATGCCCGCGCCCGTCACGGTGATCGGCTTGCCGTACACCTGGAACTTCTGGGCGGTCTCGTAGGTGCCGGCCGGCAGGTAGACGCCGACCAGGTTGCCGGTGGTGTCCATCCGGACCGCGTCCAGCGCGTTCTGCACGTCCTGGTGGCTGAAGCCGGACGGCACCCGGTAACGGGCCGGGTCCGGGTTGGCCCGGGGTGCGACCAGCTCCAGGTTGACGAAGTCGATCGCGTACGTGGTGGTGTTGGCCGGGTCCTTCTGCAGACGGATCCTGCTGCCGGCCGGGATGGTCGAGTTCAGCATCACGTTCGCCTCGTCGTACAGGTGGCGAGGCGGGCCGGCACTCGGCGAGTCACTCGGGCTGGCCTCCGCGCCGTACAACCAGATGTGCTTGGAGGTCAGGTTGATCGGCTTGTGGAGGGTGCCGTTGACGTAGATGTTCAGCGTCGAGTCGATCCCCCCGCCGCCCGGTGCGTCGGGAATCGAGAAGCGGGTGACCAGGGTGTTGGTCGCCGCCCGGGTGGTCCACTCGACGTACGCGCCGGTGCTGTTCAGGGTGACCGCCCGACGCCCGGACGCCTCGCCGCCGAGGTTGCCGATGTCCCGGTTCGGGCCGACCTGCCCGGCGCCGCCGCCGGTGGTGCCGTCCTCGGCCTCGTACATGTCGTAGCCGAGGTTCGCACCGCGCCCCACGAAGAGCGGGCGGTCGGTGGTGTTGTTGGTCTGCTTGACCGGCAGTTCGTTGCCGTCCACGGCGAGCACCACCCGGACGGTGTACTTGCCGTTCGCGGCGGTCCAGGTGCCCAGGTTGACCGGTCCGACCGTCGCACCGGCGTTGATCACGCCGGAGTAGGAGCCGGTCAGGGTCCGGACGGCGGTGCCGGACTCGTTGAGCACGGTGAGCGTGATGCCGTGCGCGCCCGACGCGGACGCCTGGTTGCCGGCGTTGCGGATCGACACGGAGAAGGTGACGGTGCTGCCCGGCGGCGGGTTGCCCGGCGACCAGTCGACGGCCGAGGCGACCAGGTCGGAGCTGGCCACCGCACCGACCACCAGCGGGCTGGGGTTGGAGTAGCTGTTGTTGGTGTCGTCGGACTCGACGACGGTGTTCGACTCGTCGACCTTCGCGCTCAGCGGGTAGCTGCCCGAGTCGCGGGTGCCGATGCTGGCGCTGACAGTCGTCGACGCGCCGGCCGCGAGGCTGCCGACCGACGCGGTGCCGACCCGGGTGGCGCCCAGGTAGAAGTTGACGTTCGTCGCCCCGGAGGCCGCCGAACCGGCGTTGCGCACCGTCGCGGAGAGCGTGATGGTGCTGGTCTCCACGGGGGCGGACGGGCTGAACGACATGCCGGTGACGGTCAGGTCCGGGTTCGGCGCGGGGGTGCCGAAGACCTGGAACTCGGCCACCTGCCCGGCCGGTGCGCCGGTGTTCGAGGCGATCGAGAGCCGTACGTCGGCGGCCGCGCCGGAGACCGGGATGGTCACCGTGTTGCCGCTGCCCGGGTTGAAGGTGTAGTTCGCCGCCCCGACCAGTGTGGTGAAGGACGACGAGGCCTGGTCCCGGCCGAGCACCGTGATGTTCTGGGTACGCGTGCCCCACGCCGAGTCCGGGTTGAGCTTCAGCACGATCTGGCTGAGGCTGGCGTTCGCGCCGAGCTGCACGGTCAGCGTGCTCGGGTTGCCGTTGCCCTCCCAGTAGGTGGCCACGTTGTTGTCGTTGGCGTTGGTGGCCACGAACGTGTGCACGAACCCGGAGGCGGTGATCGGCTTACCGACCGCCAGGTTGCTCCCGGTCGGTGGGGTGCCGGTGCCGGTCCGGGTCACGGTGTTGCTGTTCGCCGACTGGTTGCCGGCCGCGTCCTTGGCCCGCACGTAGTACGAGACGGTGGCGCTGTCCGCCTGGTTGTCGGTGTACGTCACTGTCGAGCCGTTGACGCTGCCGCGCAGCGCGCCGTTGGCGTAGATGTCGTAGCCCGTCACAGCGACGTTGTCGGTCGACGCCGACCAGGTGAGCCGGATCTGCCCGCTGGCCGGCTGGGTGTACGCCAGGTTGCCCGGGACGCTCGGGGCCTGGGTGTCGGTGCTGCCGGTGGCGCCGTACACCTCCACCTCGGAGAACTGCGCGGCCGGCCAGCCGGTATTGCCGGTGACCTGCACGCGTACGTAGCGGGTGCTGGCGGCGGTGAAGCTGACGGTGGCGGTGTTGCCGCTGCTCGGATTGAACGTGTAGCCGGCGGACGCCTTCAGGGTGGTGAAGGACGAGCCGTTGGTCGAGCCCAGCACCGACAGGGTCTGCGTGCGGGTCTGCCAGTCCGACGAGGGCGGCAGTTTCAGCACCACCCGATCCACGGTGACGGTGGCGCCCAGGTCCGCCTGGATCCACTGCGGGAACGCGTTGTTGGCGCTTTCCCAGTAGGTCGAGGCGTTGCCGTCGTTGGCGTTGACCGCGACGTAGTTCTGGTTGTAGCTGCTGGCGGTCATGGTCGCGGAAAGGCCGGCGAGCATGGCCACGCGAGCGGCTGCGGCGGAGGGGTCGGCCTTCGGTGCCGCGCCGGCCGTGGGGGTGACGACCGGCGCGGTGACGAGAAGCATTCCGGCGAGCGCACCGGCGAGCAGCCGTCGACCGGTGCGGGTGGTGGCGGGGACGGGGTGGGGC
>NZ_JAGPXZ010000198.1:0-8632 GCF_018070305.1 Micromonospora sp. M51
GCTGATGGCGAGCCCGTCGCGCAGCCGCTCCGGCGGCACCCCGGTGTCAGCGGCCACGTCGGCGAGGACCCGGGGTGAGGTGACCGCCGCGCCGAACGCCGCGACGAACTGGCTCGCCGCCTGCGTACCGGTGTACTGCGTCCCGGCCGTGCCACCCACCAGGGCCGGCGCCGCCACGTACGCGGTTCCGCTGAACTGCTGTGGCGCGAGCAGGACGATGGCGGCCGCGGCCCCGGTGGCGAGTACCGGCACCCCCACGAGTACCCAGAGGCGCCGCCGGGCGACCCGCAGGTAGTCGACGATCTCCACTTTTTCCCCAATGCTGTCGTTCAGTCAAACCGGGACGGACGTGCGTCGTGGCTGCTCGCCGGTCAGGTGCGGAGCCGGTTGGCGGGCGATCACACTGGCCGCCGCGGCGAACGCGACGAAGTACCAGAGGGTGACCACGTTGGATATCACGTTGGAGGCGGCGCTGACCGCCACGAAGGCGGCGGCGCAGCCGGTGAACCCGACCGCGACGCCACGCTCGAAGCTGCCCGGAGGGGCCCGCCGCAGCGCGGTCCGGGCGGTGTACAGAAAGGCGAACAGCATCAGCAGGTACGCCCCGAGACCCAGCAACCCGGTCTCCACGTACGCCCGCAGGAAGTCGTTGTGCGGCTTCTTCGCCTCGTCGGTCTCGCGCTGGGTCATGTTCGGTCCGATGCCGGTCACCGGGTTCCGGTCGGCCAGCGTGACGATCTCGGTCCAGTAGCTGATCCGCCACTGCAGGGTGTTTCCGGTCGGGTCGCCACCGACCGCGCGGGACACGCCGAGTTGGGCGAACCGTTCGCCGACGGCGGGCACCAGTGCCACCCCGGCGACCGCCACCATGCAGAGGGTGACCAGCATCCGCTTGCTGCGATGCAGCACCGCGACCACGATCAGGCCGATCGCCGCGCCGAGCAGGGCGCTTCGGGTGTTGGTGAGCAGCAGGAACAGCAGCGAGAGCGCGAGCAGCACGCCGAGGGACGCCCGCAGTCGACGGTCCAGGAAGCGGTACACGGCGAACCCGAAGATCACCATGAACATCAGGTACCGGCCGAACGTGGTCGACTGGCTGAACGTGCCGCTGATCCGGGTGAAGTCGCCCTTCACCTCGGCCGGCGGGTTGCCCAGCAGCGACAGGACGACGGTGTAGCCCAACGCCAGCACCAGTGAGGCGTAGCAGGCGAGCAGGACCCGACGGATCGCCGCAGTGTCCGGCATGAGCTGTTCCAGCACCACGAACATCACCACCACGGTGAGGATGCGCAGCGCCTCCAACAGGCTGTTCGCCGGTCGGCTGGCACCGAGGGCGCTGACCACGCTGCTGGCACCGACGAGCAGCATCGCCCAGCTCAGCGGGGAACCGCGCAGCCGCCCGTGCCGGCTGAGCTGTGCGGCCAGCCAGAGCCCGGCGGCGAGGAGGAACAGCACCGCGAGCAGTGTGGAGGGGTCCGCCGCCCGGGCCGTTCCGGCGGAGTTGGCCTGGCCGGCGCTCGGTCCGGTCAGCTTGAACAGGTCCACGCAGGAACGCACCGCGAGCATCAGCAGCACGTACCCGGCGAACCGGGTCAGCGCGAGCACGGCCACCGCGATCCCCGCTACCACCGCGAGTGGCAGCACCATGCCCCGACGGTCACCGGCCGCCATGGAGACACCGGCGATTACCGCCACGACCGCGGCGGCCAGCGCCGCGCCGCCGGTGAGGAGGCGGGTCGGGTCGAGCCGCCTGGTCATGAGCGGAGTGACCTGCTGCGTGTGTTGTTCCACTGATCCCACTGAACTGAATCGGCGCTGCCCGGCCGCTGCCGGGCGCGGCCAACCGATGTCCTCCCGGCACAAGATCGGTTCAATCTAGCCCTGTCCCCTCGACGGTAGAAGGGGCCGTTGCGCCGACTGTTGCGTCCTCCGCCGGGTTGACCCCCGCTCCCCCGGCGAACACCGCCCGGTCAGTCGGCGGCCGCCGCGCGTCGTGCCCTGCCCCGTCGTCCCGGCTCCGGTGCCAGGCGAAGGTAGAGCTGCTCCAACTCGCGGGCGGCGGTGTCCCAGCTGTACCTGCCGGTGACCCGCTCGCCCAGTGCCACGGCACCGGCCCGTTCGCCCGGCAGGTCGGCGAGCAGCGACGTCAGCGCCCGGAACAGGTCGTCCTCGTCGCCGTCGCGGAACAACCGCCCTCCGGCGGCGTCGGCGCTCAGCACCTCGACGTGCGGCGCGATGTCGCTCGCGACGATCGGCAGCCCGTACGCGGCAGCCTCCAGCAACGTCAACGGCAGCCCTTCCAGCCGGGACGGTTGGACGAATCCGGCCGCACCGGAGTACAGCTCGGCGAGCAGGTCGCCGTAGGCGAACCCGGTGAAGACGATCCGGTCGTCCGCCCCGGCTTCACGGCGCAGCCGGTCCACGAAGTCGTCGGTGAACGACGACCCGCCGACGATCGCCAGGCGCATCGGGGTCTCGGTGCGCCGGAAGGCCCGGATCAGCAGGTCGGCCGCCTTCTCCGGCACCAGCCGCCCGACCAGCAGCAGGTAGCCGCCGGGGGTCAGCCCGAACCGGTCCTGGATCTGCCGGGTCCGTGCCGTTCGGGCCGGGTTCACGCCGTTCGGGATGTAGGTCGTCGGGCTGCCGAACCGGGTGCTGTAGTGGGCGGCGAGCCCCTGGGAGACGGCCACCCGCTGGTGCGGGACGTACCCGCTGAACCAGTGGGCGCTGCCCAGCACCGCCCGGGCGGCGAGCCCCCACTTGCCCCGCTGGTTGTCCAGTCCGTGCACTGTCAGCACCACCCGCGCCCGGGACAGGGCGCGCGGGAGCGGGGCGACCAGGGCCGGCCCGAGCCCGTGGTAGTGCACGATGTCGGGCCGCGCGGTCATCGCCGCCATGGTCGAGGTCGCCGCGTGCACGATGGCGTCGAGGTGCTTGCTCGCGATCGTGTGGGTCTGGCGCAGCCGCACCCCCCGGTAGCCGTCGGCGGGTGTCTCGCCGTAGCTGCGGCGGCAGTAGACGGTGACCTCGTGCCCGTAGCCGGCGAGCCGGCTGGCCATCTCCTCCACGTGCCGTTCGATCCCGCCGTAGGTCGCCGGCATCCCCTTCTGGCCGATCATCGCGATCCGCAGCGGACGCCAGCTCGCGCCCGCTGCGGCGCTGTCCCGTCCGGCGGCCCACGCGTCGAGCGCCTGCCGCGCCGCGACACCCTCGCCCCGCTGGCGGGGAATCGCAGAATGTCCGGTGCCCTGGTCCACATTGTCGGTCTGCAGGTCGGGGTGGGCCACGATGACTCCCTGCGTGACTAGGTGCGCGCCCGCGCCCGGGCAGATCAACACCTTGCCATGAACGGGCCCGTCCGCCAGCCGATCATCCAGACAAAAAATCATCGGTGGGATTCGTGGCTCGTGACATGCCATCCGGATGACATCTACGCGGACGGCTGTCAAACCAGGTCGACCAGCGGATGAACAGCCGCAACGGCTTGCGTCCCACCGCGCGCGCCAGGCGGCCGGGTGTCAGTGGCGGGGCGACGATCCGCTCGGTTCGGACGCTCTCCTGGTGTGCAGGACGGTCAGCGTCACGGTGATCGCGGCGGCGACGCCGACGCCGGCCCAGAGCAGCGGCCTGGTCCGCAGGTCGTCGGGCAGTTGCTGACCGAGGACGAAGACGCCCATCACCACCACGAACCAGCCGAACGCCTTGCGCAGGATGTCCGCCGGGATCCGCTCGGTGAGTCGTCCACCTGCCAGGCTGCCGGCGACGGCAGCGACGGTGACCGCTGCCGCGGGGCCCCAGTTGATGTCCACTCCGGCCAGATAGCCGGCCAGGCCGGCGAACGACTTCATGGCGATGACCACCAGCGAGGTGCCGACCGCTACCGGCATCGGCAGGCCACCGAGCAGCGCCAGGGCGGGCACCACCAGGAAGCCGCCGCCCGCGCCGACCAGGCCGGTCACCAGGCCGACCACCACACCGTCGAGGATCACCCGTGGCACCGGCAGCTCGTGTGGCACCACGGTGCCGGCGGCCTCGCGTCGGCCACGGATCATCGCCACCGCGGTGGCCAGCATCATCACCGCGAACCCGGTGAGCAGGATTCCGGCGGGGATGAGCCCGGCCAGGCGACCACCGGCGTAGGCGCCGGTCATGCCGGCGAGACCGAAGATCAGGCCGGTGCGCCAGCGCACCCGGTGGGCGCGGACGTGCGGGATGACGCCCACCAGGCAGGTGGCGCCGACGACGAGCAGCGACGTCGCGATGGCCTCCTTCGCGGGCAGATCGGCGACGTAGACCAGCAGCGGTACGGCGAGGATCGAGCCGCCCCCGCCCAACAGCCCGAGGCTGACCCCGATCAGCACGGCCAGCCCGACGGTCAGCGCCACTGTGGCGGTCATGCCCGCTCCACGGGGCTCCCACGCAGCTGGCCCATGACGGTGTCGAGGTCGCGGCTGGCACCCCGGTTGTAGGGCAGCTTGCCGAGCAACATCCCCATGGCGCAGGTGTTGGTGACGGCAGCGACGGTCAAGCCGGCGCCGATGGCCCCGGCCACCCACTTGAGCTGCGGCACGAACACCGAGGCGAGAATGCTGACCAGCACGATCGAGCCGGCCACCAGGCGGACCTGACGTTCGAGGTCCCAGCGGGGCACGCCCCGCGTGACCGGCGCGTCGGCCGCCTGCCAGGACATGATGCCGCCGTCCAGCACCGTCAGGTTGGGCAGGCCGACCCCCGCCAGGGCCTGCTGGGCCTGGCGGGCGCGGGCACCGGAGCGGCAGACCAGAACGACGTCCTCGTCCAGCTGGTCGCGCAACTCCCGGCGGTGCTCCTTGAGCAGGTCGAGCGGCACGTTGTAGGAGCCGGGGATGTGCGCCGTCTCGAACTCCGCCGGGGTACGCACGTCCAGCACCCGGGGCGCATGACCGGATTCGATCAGTTCGCGAAGGCCGGTGGCGTCGAGCGTGGCAGGGCGCGCGGTCTCGGAAGTACTCACTTACTCCGCTTTCTTGGATGGGGTGTCAGCTGTCACGGCAGGGGAAGCCGGCCGGCGGCGGTGGCGTCGGCCGGTGGTGCGGACTGTTCCGGTCAGGCAGCGGTGACCAGGTCCAGGCCGGCGGTCCGGGCGTGCCCGAACGCGTCGTCGACCACGACCACCTCGCGGCCGGCGTTCGTCAGGAGAGAGGCGGCGACGGTGGCCCGGTAGCCCGAGCCGCAGTGCACCCAGACGGTGCCCGTCGGGACGTCGGCCAGCCGCCGGGGCAGGTCGGGCAGCGGGATGTGCGCGGCGCCGTCAATGTGGCCGGCCCGCCACTCGTTGGTCATCCGCACGTCGAGGATCACGTCCGCGCCGGGCAGACCGGCCGGGATCTGGCCCTTCCGCGCCGCCGCGAGGGCCCCGAAGTCCGCCATCCGCAGCTCGCGCAGCTGACCGGGGTCAGTCGCCCAGCGCGTGGCGTCGCCGGTGGCCTGCGCGGCGGGACGGTCGATACCGATGCGGACCAGTTCACGTTGGGCGTCGGCGACCTGCTGCGGTGTCTCGGCGAGCAGGGTGATCGGCACCCCCCACTCGATCAGCCAACCGAGCCAGGTGGCCATCGGACCGTCCAGACCGAGACTGACAGTGCCGGCCAGGTGCGAGGCGGCGTACGCCTTGCGGTGGCGCAGGTCCACCACCCACTCCCCTGCTGTCATCCGCTCGCGTAGTTCGGCGGCGTCGGCGCGGGTCACCGGCGTGAGGTCGACCGGGGCCGGGCCGGCGGCGTTGGCCACCCCCATGTGGGCGTAGTACGCCGGGTAGGCGTCGAGGCCGGCGAGGGTCTCGGTGACGAAGTCGTCAGCGGCCAGGCGCAGGACGGGGATCTTCTCCTTCTCCCGGCCGATGGTCGACTCTGGAGCGTCGGCCTGACTGGCCGAACAGAAGCTGCCGAACCCGTGCGTGGGCCACACCTGCGCACCCTCGGGCAGCAGATCCGCCAGCCGTTTCGCCGAGGCGTGCTGCTGCTGGGCCAACTCGTGGGCGTGCTGCTGGCCCAGCAGGTCGGTACGGCCCGTCGTGCCGAACAGCAGCGACCCGCCGGTGAAGACGCCGGTTGCCTCCCAGCCGCCGTCGGTGGCCACGTCCAGGACGTACGACAGGTGGTGGAAGGTGTGGCCCGGCGTGCCGATCACCCGCAGGCGCAGGGAGTCGGAGACGCTCACCTGGTCGCCGTCGGCGACCGACGTCCGCGCGAAGCCGACCTCGTCGGCCCCTGCCACCAGGTAGTGCGCGCCGGTGATCCGCGCGAGTTCCAGCCCGCCGGAAACGTAGTCGTTGTGCAGGTGCGTCTCCAGGACGTGGGTGATCCGCACGCCCTTCTCCCCCGCCAGGTACATGATCCGGTCGATGTCGCGCTGGGGGTCGACCACGATCGCGACCTGCCCGTCCGAGGCCAGGTAGCTGCGATCGCCGAGGGCGGACGTGGCGACGACGGAAACCTCAACTGACATGTCCTGCGCTCCTTTCCGGATACCCCGGGGGGTATGTGGACGACACACTGCTGCCTGGTTCTTCACCCACGCTGTTACCCGCCCCACACCATTGCCAGTCGGCGCGGCGGACCCTCGGGCACGATGAGCCCGCCGCGCCACACCTCGACGGGACGGTCCGGGCCCGCCCCCGAGAGGGCGGACCCGGGAACGCCTCAGGCGAGAGCCAGGAAGAGCTTCTCGAGCTCCTCCTCGGTCATCTCCGGCTCCTCGCCACGGTCACGCGCGGCCCCACAGTGCCGCATGCCCGACGCGATGATCTTGAAACCCGCGCGGTCGATCGCCTTCGACACCGCCGCCAGCTGGGTCAGCGTCTCGCGGCAATCCTGACCGTTTTCCATCATCTCGATAACCGCGTTGAGCTGCCCACGCGCCCGCTTGAGCCGGGTCAGCGCATCCGAGGTCATCTCCGGTCGAAGCTTCATCGGCACCTCCTGGAGGCAACCATACCCCCGGGGGTACCCACCCTGCCAACAGTAGCCGAGAAAACGGCCATATCGGGTGTCATATGCCGAAAGAGCCCCGGCCGATCACAGCGGATCGGCCGGGGCTCTCGGTGCTACCTGTCAGGCGAGATCGAACCGGTCCAGCTCCATGACCTTGGTCCAGGCGGTCACGAAGTCGGCCACGAACTTGTCGCGGGCGTCCTGGCTGGCGTAGACCTCGGCGAGGGCGCGCAGCTGCGAGTTGGACCCGAAGATGAGGTCGACCGCGGTGGCGGTCCACTTCAGCTCGTCGGTGGCCAGGTCGCGGATCTCGTACACGTGCTCCTCGGACTTCGACGCGCTCCACCGGGTGCCCGGCGAGAGCAGGTTGGCGAAGAAGTCGTTGGTGAGCACGCCCGGCCGGTCGGTGAGCACACCGTGCCGGCTGCCGCCGACGTTGGCGCCGAGGGAACGCAGACCGCCGATGAGGACGGTCATCTCCGGCGCGGTGAGGTTGAGCATGTAGGCGCGGTCGACGAGCAGCACCTCCGGCTGGGTCTTCTCGCCGGCACGCAGGTAGTTGCGGAACCCGTCGGCACGCGGCTCCATGACCTTGAAGGACTCGACGTCGGTCTGCTCCTGGGTCGCGTCGGTGCGGCCCGGCCGGAACGGCACAGTCACCTCGACGCCGGCGTCCCGCGCCGCCTTCTCCACAGCGGCCGAACCGGCCAGCACGATCAGGTCGGCGAGCGAGATCTTCGCCCCGCCGGCCGCGTTGAACTCCTGCTGGATGCCCTCAAGGGCGGTCAGGACGGTCGCCAGCTGCTCGGGCTGGTTGACCTCCCAGTTGCGCTGCGGCTCCAGGCGGATGCGCGCCCCGTTGGCGCCGCCGCGCTTGTCCGTGTAGCGGAAGCTCGCGGCGGAGGCCCAGGCGGTGGAGACCAACTGGTCGATCGTGAGCCCGGACTCCAGAACCTTCGCCTTGAGCGCGGCGATGTCGGCGTCACCCACCAGCTCGTGGTCGACGGCCGGCACCGGGTCCTGCCACAGCTGCGGCTCGGCCACCCACGGCCCGAGGAAGCGCTCGATCGGGCCCATGTCGCGGTGCAGCAGCTTGTACCACGCCTTGGCGAAGGCCAGCGCGAACTCGTCGGGGTTCTCCAGGAAACGGCGGGAGATCTTCTCGTACGCCGGGTCGACGCGCAGCGACAGGTCGGTCGTGAGCATCGTCGGCTTGTACTTCTTCGCCGGGTCGAACGGGTCCGGGATGATCGCCTCGGCGTCCTTGGCGACCCACTGCTTCGCGCCACCGGGGCTGGTGGTCAGCTCCCACTCGTAGCCGAAGAGGATCTCGAAGAAGCGGTTGCTCCACTGCGTCGGCACGTCGGTCCACGTCACCTCGAGACCACTGGTGATCGTGTCGCCGCCCTTGCCGCTGCCGTGGGTGCTCAGCCAGCCCAGGCCCTGCGCCTCCAGCGGGGCGCCCTCGGGCTCCGGGCCCACGTGGTTGTCGGCGACGCCGGCGCCGTGGGTCTTGCCGAAGGTGTGACCACCGGCGATGAGGGCGACGGTCTCCTCGTCGTTCATCGCCATCCGGCGGAAGGTCTCGCGGATGAAGTGCGCCGCCGCGGCCGGGGCGGCGTTACCGCGCGGGCCCTCCGGGTTGACGTAGATGAGGCCCA
>NZ_JAGPXZ010000199.1:0-8615 GCF_018070305.1 Micromonospora sp. M51
GTGGGTGTGGTGAACTGGCCGAACATCTGGGGCCAGTCCTGCCAACCACGGTCGCGCTGCCACTGCTTGGTCCAGGTCAGCTCGGCCGGCCACCGGGAGGCCACCGTCACCGCACAGACCAGGCTGCCGTCCCAGGGGCTGCGGGCGCAGGTCGCCGAGATGATCCGCCGGTGCCAGCGGACGAAGCCCGGCGACAGCTCGGTGGCCAGCCGCCAGGCCGTCACCGCGAACGCCACCGGCGCGAAGTCGCCCCAGGTGTCGGCGAAGTCGTCGATCCGCCGCAGCACCTCGGCCTCGTACCGGCCGCGCCCCTCGACGCCGTGCTCGCGGTCGAACTGCTCGTCCAGCCAGAAAGCGCGCGGATCCGGCATCCTCAACCCCGTTTCGCCAGTGATGGTGTCCCGCACCCTCGAATCTAGGCGAATGTCGGGGTGTGGACGGCATCCTCACCGGTTGTCGACCCGCGCCGGAGCAGCCCGTCGGCTGCCGCCGCCGCAGCGGCAGACGCTTGACAAGGAGTGGGTTCCAGAGTGGACGATGCACCGTGCGCATTCTCGTGGTGGGTGGCAGCGGCCTGATCGGCGCTCACGTGGTGGACGTCCTGCGGGAGCGTGGCCACGCCGCGACAACTGTGGCGCGTACCGCCCAGTCGGGCGTCGACCATCTGCTCGATGTCGGGTCCGCCTCGATCGAGGACCTGCGGCAGGTGCTCGCCGGTCACGACGGTGTCGTGTACGCCACCCGCACCGACGAGCAACGGCCGCTGCCCAAGCCGATCTATCCGGAGTTCCGCCGCGACAACGTCGACCCGGTGGTACGCCTGTTCACCGCCGCCCGCCTGGAAGGTCTCACCCGGGGTGTGGTGATGGGCTCCTACTACACCTACTTCGACCGGCTCCACCCCCAGTGGCGCCTGGCCGAGCGGCACACGTACATCCGGTGTCGCCTGGAGCAGGCCCGGGAGGGGCGGGCCGCCGCCGGCGAGGGCCTGCCGGTCGCCGTCCTCGAACTGCCTTTCGTCTTCGGTCGGGCCGGCGACCGGCTGCCCAACTGGGCCGGTCCGCTGAACCGGTGGGCGCGCTCGCGTACCCCGCTGGTCGCCCCGGTCGGCGGCAGCGCCGCGGCCTCCGCGCGCAGCGTGGCCGAGGTCGCCGCCGACGCCCTGGAGCAGGCCAGCGGCGCGGACCTCCCGGTCGCCGACGAGAACCTCAGCTGGCACGACATGCTCGCGCGCATCGCCGCGGCGGTCGGCCGGCCCCGCCGGGTCGGCCGCCTGCCGGCCGGCGCGGCGCGGGCCGCCCTGCGACTCGGCGGTGCGGCGCAGGCCCTCGGCCGCAAGGAGTCCGGAGTGAACCCGACCTACCTGGGCGACCTGCTGCTCGCCGACCTGTTCATCGAGCCGACGAGTGGCCGCCCGCTGGACCCGGCGCTACGCGAGACCTTCCGGAGCGCCTGACCCTCCTTGGCGCCGATCACCCGGTGGTGGCGCCGCGAGGTCGACGAACTCGTGCACCAGCGGTGACCGGTTGTCCTCGGCCCAGGCCAGGCACACCTGGTTGGGGCCGAGGTCGGCGACGGGCACGTGAACGACGTCCGGTCTGGTGTAGAACGTCGCCGTCGACAGCGGCAGGATCACCGTCCCGACGTACGCGGCGACATGCTCCAGCTTCTCCTCGACGGAGTTCAGCGCGGGCCGAGGGCGAGGGTCGCTGTCGATGGGACGGTTCGGCAGGTCCCGCCACTCCGGCACCGCGTCCGGGTCCTGCAAGAGCCGTTCCCCGGCCAGCTCGGCGAGGTCGACCGACTCCTTGCCGGCCAGCCGGTGATCGGTGGGCAGGACGACGACGCGGGGTTCGCTGAACAGTGGCCGCAGGCGCAGGCCGCGCTGGTCGACCGGAAGCCGGACGTAACTGACGTCCGCGCGCCCGTCACGGACGATGTCGGCCTGGTCGTCGTAGGAGGTCCGGACGACGTTGACGGCCAGGTCGGGGTGTCGCTGGCCGATGGCGCGGGCGTCGGCGGTGACGAGCAGGCCGGGCATGAACGCGATGGTGAACGTCGGCCTGCCGTGGGCGGCCCGCTGCACCCGCCGCCGTAGGGCCTCCGCCGAGGCGAGCAGCGCACGGGCGTCGGTCAGCAGCTGCCGACCGGCCTCGGTCAGCACCGTGGAGCGGCGGTCCCGAACGAAGAGCTCGGCGCGCAGTTCGTGCTCGAACGCCCGGATCTGCCGTGACAGGACCGGCTGGGCGATGTGCAGCCGGGCGGCGGCCCGACCGAAGTGCAGCTCCTCCGCGACCGCCACGAAGTAGCGGAGCTTGCGCAGATCGACGTCCACAGCGCCCCCGTCCGGTTGCCGCTCCGGGCGGTTCCACGATACCCGACGGGTATGAGTGGAGTGATGCCCAACGGGCATCACAGGAGGTGAAAGAGGTCTTGGACGCGGACGTTCCCGGCGGAGCACGGTGGTAGCCGTCTCCACCACCCGACCCGGAAGGACACGGTCATGACCCTCATCGACAAGCGCGTCGTCGTACTCGGCGGAACCTCGGGGATCGGCCTCGCCACCGCCGCCCGCGCCGCCCGCGAGGGCGCCCAGGTCGTGGTCGCCTCCAGCAACCAGCGCAGCGTGGACCGCGCCCTGACGACCCTGCCGACCACCACCCAGGGGTACGTCGCCAACCTCACCGATCCCGGTGCGGTGTCCCGGCTGTTCCGCGACCTCGGCTCGTTCGACCACCTCGTCTACACCGCCGGTGAACCCCTCGCGCTGATGGCCGTCGACGCCCTCGACCTCGCCGCCGCCCGGACCGCCTTCGACCTGCGCTACTTCGGATCCCTGTCGGCGGTCAACGCGGCACTGCCGCACCTGCGCCCCGGCGGGTCGATCACCCTCACCACCGGCACCGCCAACCACCGGCCCAACGCGGGCTGGTCGGTAGCGGCCAGCATCACCGGGGCGATCGACGCGCTGGTCCGCGCGCTCGCCGTCGAACTCGCCCCGATCCGGGTCAACGCCGTCTCCGCCGGCGTGATCCGCTCACCGCTGTGGGACTCCCTGCCCGAAGAAACCCGAGAGCAGATGTACGCGCAGCTCAGCGAGTCCCTTCCGCTCGGTCGGGTGGGTGAGCCCGAGGAGGTCGCCGAGGCGTTCGTCTACCTCCTGCGGGCGACCTACGCCACCGGCACCGTGGTGACGGTGGACGGCGGCACCCTGATCTCCTGAGCCCGCCGTCGGCGGCGTGACGCCGCCACGATCCGCACTACTTCGCTGAGGCCCCGACAACAGTGAAGTAGTGCGGGTGGGGGCCGACCGACGGCGGCGTCAGCTGAGCTGTTCGGCCAGGCCGACGATGATGCCCTCGGGGCCGCGGACGTAGCAGAGCCGGAAGATGTCCTCGTACCGCTCCACCTCGCCGACCAGTTCGGCACCGTGGCCGCGCAGCCGGGCGACCACGTCCTCGATGTCGTCGACGGCGAACATGATCCGCCGAATGCCCAGCGTGTTCGCCGGCGCGTCCCTCGGTGCCGTGATGATCGCCGCCGGCCGGTGGAACATCGCCAACTCGACCTTGCCGTGGCCGTCCGGGGTTCGCAGCATCGCCACCTCCTGCCGGACGTCGTCGATCCCGATGACCCGCTCCACCCACCGCCCCTCGACCGGCCCCCGCCCCTCCACCTCCATGCCGAGTTCGACGAAGAACGCGATGACCGCGTCAAGGTCCTCGACCACGATGAGGACGTTGTCCATCCGCTGGATCGCCATGCCGGATCTCCCTGCTCTGCTGCGATCACGATGACCGCATCCTCCCCGAGGACGGAGCCACCCGGCGGTCTTCGACATTCAGAGCAGACCGTCTGCCGCGTCGCGGCTGTCGCACCGCTGGTACGGGACCAGATCATGAATGCGGACGGCACGCTCGCCGGGTGACGTGCGGTCACCGCATCTGGTGTGCCACAGCAACCGGGCTGTCGACCAGGGAGATACCGCAAGATCGGCAGTTGCGGCCGGCGTGCAGAATCGATCCATGCAGATATCCGACTGGATAGCCCTGGCAGGCACCGCGGGCGGCCTTCTGATGAGCCTGGCAGCAATTTTCGTAACTTATCATATTTATCACCTCCAAACCGAAGAGGCGAGGAGGAACGGACGTGATGTGGAAACCCCTGCGCTGCTCGCGCACATCCTGCGCCTGATCGAGATGATCCTGTCGATCATGCCCTCGGCGTGGAACGAATCGCGCAGGAAGCGAGGCCCGGACATCAGCGGACGACAGTGGACAAGACCCGCCCAGCCACGACATGTCCCGCCAGCGCCGCGACCACCGAAACGATCCGACGGCGACTCTCCACGTCAACGGTCAATCGCGCAACCCGAGAAAGACCGCGCGCACGCACCGGAACCAGCGGGCAGAGAGCCGACGGAACGCCCGTCCTACCAAGAACTCCTAGAAGAAATAGACAGAATGATGCCGTCCGATGAGCACGGGGAGAGGCACGATCCACCGAACCGTGAGCGTGACACCCCTGATTACGGCATCCCAGGGCCCTAACATCCTGCCCCAGTTGCGAAACTGGGGGCTGCGGCGTGCTGTCTGCCCGGCTGCCGCGAGGGAGCGGCAAGTGCAGTGGACCGACATCGGTCGCCAGCTGCCCGACGTTGGAGATCGTGGCACGTTGACGTTCGACGTCGACCAGTACGCCGCAAACCTGAGGCCCTTGGCCGAGCTGCGGCCCTGCGGTGACTAGTCCCGATCCCACTCCGTCGAGGCCGTGAGCACCAGCGGGATCGTGTCGACCAACTCTTGCGGTCCCTCGATCTGCCACGCACGTACGCAGCAGCCGCAGCCGCTCTCCGCGATTGAGGTCAACGACTCGCGATATCGCGCGATCCAGGCTTCGGCGTCGACCACCTCGCTGGGGATGTCGACGCGGGCCATCATGCTGAATCGAGACACAGCGACACCGTAGCGGGAACCAGGCCCCTGCGCGCTACCAGTGCCGACGCCATTCGAGGCCACCCCGATGCGCCACCGCCGGGGCGTCACCGCGCCGGACGTACAGCACATCATCCTCAACCCACCAGACGTCAGCGGCACGAAGAAGAACCGGACATGCCAACGTCAGGGCAAGGCGACAGCCGCCCGAGCTGCCAGGCAAGCCCTCCAGCCCGTCCACGAACACCGCCCGGCCAGCTGTGACGGGCTCAGTCTCCACGCCACCATCTTGCCGGTGCCCGTGTGGCCCGGCGACCCCTTGACCTTCAAGCGACAAACGGGGCTGATCAGCCGCAGCGGCGACAGGCGCATCCGCTGTCTGGCGTGCCGAGCATCAGCGTGAGCCCTTCCTCAGCCGCCATAACGGCACTGCCGAACTCCACCTGCGCGGCCGACACCGCCACCTCCCGGTCGTTGCCCGGCCAGAAGTGGGTGAGCATCAGGCGGCGGGCGCCCGCCCGACGAGCCCACCGACCAGCCTCGGTGGAGGTCAACAGGTTTCGGGTGGGACGGCTCGTCTCGCCGTCGCGGTCCGTCGCCTCGACGATGAACAGGTCAGCGTCACGTCCCAGCTCGGCCAGCGCGGGAGTCGGCCCGGTGTCCCCGGAGTAGGCCAGGACAATCCCGTCGGCCGCGATCCGGACGCCGGCGTTGGGCACGAAGTGCGGGAGAGACAGCCCGGTCAGGTCGAACGGCCCGACCCGGTACCCGCCGGGTAACGGGTGCAGGTCGAAGACCGCCTGTAGATCGACATCGGGCTCCAAGCCGCTGAGCCGGTCGAGCACGCCGGGCGGGCAGAACAACGGCAGCCGTGGCCCCCGGGTTGACCGTAGAACCGCATCCTGAACAGACCGTGCAGGTCGACGCAGTGATCCGGGTGCTCATGGGTGACGACGACAGCGTCCAGCACGCCGTCCGGCCAGTGTCCGAGCAGCCGCGGCAGCGTGGCATAGCCCAGGTCCAGCACCAAGCGGTAGCCGTCCCAGTCCACCGCGAAACCGCTGCAGGCGCGGCCGGGTTCGGGGAAGCCACCGCAACTTCCGAGCACTGTGACCTGTCGCATCTCGGCAGCGTCGCACCTGAAGGGCCGGCGCCGCATGCCCGGGCGGGACTGTCCCTTCCGGCTGTGCGCTGTCGGTTCACGGGTATCGCGGTGCGTCCCGTTGGCGCTCGTAGTCGGTGACCGTCGGGACGACGGGCAGCACGAGCAGCAGGACCAGGTACGCCACGCCGAGCAGCCCACCGGTGACCAGGGTCAGCAGCAGCACGACGGTTCGTACCCAGTCGACACGGAACTCGCCGTACGCCGCGACGCCGAGACAGATGCCGCCGAACCACGTGCCCTCGTTGATCCGACACCAGAACCGGCCACGCGACCTCCCCTGGGCGGACGGCGGCGCGGGGCGTGCCGGGCCCACCGGCCCCAGCTCGGCCAGGATCGCCGTCATCCGGGCACCGGTCACCGCGTCGTCGCCCGAGGCAGTGCGAGCGCTCAGCCGGTCGCCGATCGCTGATTCGAGGTCTCGGACGATCTCGTCAGCGTCCGGGTCGGTGCGCCGCGCGCGTCGCGCGTCGTCGAGGTACTGCCGCAGGGCGTCGCGCGCGTCGGGGGTAGCGGGGAAGGCCGCGACATACCCGGTGAGGCGGATGGATACCGGCTCGTTCATGAATCATCGTCCAATCGTGTTGATCATGAGGGTCAGTTCGCCCCAGTAGTCGCGGAACGCGGTGAGCTGCCCCCTGCCGGCATCCGTGAGGGAGAAGTACTTCCGGGGTGGCCCGGACGGCGACTCACGCCACTCGTGGTGCACGAGCCCGTCTCGACGGAGTTTGCTCAGCAGCGGATACAGCGTGCCCTCCTGGGCGGGAAAACCTGCCTGCTGTAGAGCGGCGAGGATCTCGGCCGCGTACCGCTGCTGGGACTCGACGGCAGCCAGGACGAGTGGTTCGAGCAGGCCGCGCCGCAACGCAACGAGCTTCGGATCGGGCTGCATACCACTACCTTGTCATGGCAAGGTACCTATCACAATGCCAGAGCGCGCGGCGTGCACACCACCTGACCACCCCTGGCGATCGCCCTACGGCGCGCGGCCAACCTCAAGGGCCGCCGTCAACTGGTCCAGCCCCAGCGAACCCAGCCCCAGCGCGTAGCGATGGAATGCGCGCCGGTCGCCGGGGAAGGACGAGCGGCCTGCCAGCCACACGCGCTCACCCACCTTGTAAGCCAGCGCCTGCCCTGGCCGGCCCAGGTAACGCGCAAGCTCGGCGGACGCGTACGGCCCCTGATGACAGCGGTCCCGCAGCAGCTGCAGCGCAGCATCCGGCGTCCACACTGCTCCGTCACCAGACGGCACCGGCAGCCGCAGGTGCAGACCGATGTCGAGCACGACCCGTGCCGCCCGCAGGAGCTGCATGTACAGATAGCCCAGTCGAGCACCCGGCTGGTCGTAGAGCCCGAGCTCGTCCATGAACCGCTCGGCGTACAGGGCCCAGCCCTCCTGGCTGCCGGCAAGGCCGCCGAGCAGGTTCAGCCGCTGTCCGAGGCCTCCCCGGCAGACCTCGGAGCCGAGGTGGAGGTGGTGCCCGGGAACGCCCTCGTGATAGGCGGTGCTGTACGCGTACCAGGTGGGGAAACTCGTCGCGTCCTCGAGGACGGACCACCAGACCCGGCCCGGCCGCGCCACGTCCCGCGACGGCCCGATGTAGGCAATACCGGACGACGTGGTCAACCGCGACTCGATGCGCCGCAGCGGGGCGGGAATGTCAAAATGTACGCCGTCCAGTCGCTCGGTGGTGGCCTCCAACAGCTCCTGCAACCACCCGCCGAATGCCTCCCTGCTGTGCAGCGTGCCAGGCGCGTCGGGGCTGGCGAGCCAGGCGAGCACCTCGGGCACGCTCGCGCCCAGGGCCTTCGCTTCCGCGATCAGTTCTGCCTCTGTCGCTCGGAACTCGTCCCAGCCCCAGTCGTACAACTCGCGCAGATCAGGGCGGGCCGCGAGGAAGGTACGCACCCAGAGTGCGTACCGCTGCTGACCGAACGCCTCCTCCTCAACGGCCCGTGGTGCCAGGTCTGCGGGCAGCATCTCGGCCAGTCTCTGGTACGCCGCTCGCGCGCCCGTCGCTGCGGCCTGCAACGACGCCCGCTGACGCCCATCGCCGTAGCGATCCACCAAGGCGACATCGTCGTCGATCCAGGTGCGACAGCGCTGCGTGACCAGCTCCACCTGACGCCGGGCCGGCACATTGCCGCGCTCCGCGGAAAGCAGGAGGCTGCGGGCGTACCCGTCCAGGGCCGTGGGGATCGCGGCCAGGCGTGCGCAGACACGAGCCCAACCCTCCTCGAAGGCCGCGCCCTCGGCGCCGTGGCCCGGAACCGCGGCCTCGACGGCCTGGCGGATGAGCTGGAGCGGACCGGTGGCCGCCGCGTGCAGTTCGCGCAGGTCCTCCCCGGCGTCATGCACGGCGATCCGCGCACTCAGCCGTTCGGCGAGGTGGGCGTGCAGCGCGGTCGCGGCCGGCAGTGCGTCACCCACGGTCTCGAGTTCGTGCAGGGCGCGGGCCGCGAGGTCGGCGCGGGCCTGGTGGCCCTCCGGGCTGTAGTCGGTAAGCCCGTCGACATCC
>NZ_JAGPXZ010000002.1:0-32957 GCF_018070305.1 Micromonospora sp. M51
GCGGCGGCGAGGGCCGCGACCGGCACCACCTGAACGCCGGCCAGGTCGCGCGGAAACCGGCGGAGCAGGAAACCTCGTCGCTCGTCGCCGTCGACGTGCGCCCAGGTGCTCTCGTCGGCGTGCCGGATCCGGCCGACGAAGCGGGGTGCGGTGCTGGCGATCCGGTCGAGCAGTGCCGCGACGGCCGCGCCGTCGGCGAGCGAACCCGGTTGCAGGGTGCGTCGATTGCGCGCGCCGAGACTCGCTGTCGGCAGCGGCAGTTTGAGATGCAGGTACGGGTCGTGGTCGAGTGCCACCGTCCGCATGGAGAGGGTGGGTCGCACCGGGGTCACCGGCAGGTCGACCACCGGGAGCGCGTCGCGTGTCACGGTGAGCGGATGCGCCGGCAGCAGCAGCTGATCCGGTCGCGGCGCGGGCGGCCACCAGGGCGGGAGTTGGCCGGTGAGCCGGACGTCCGTGGCGGGGGCGGCGTACCAGCGCAGCGCGAAGCGTGGAGCGTGCTCCGGGGCGTACCGGAGCAGTTCGCCGTCGCGCAGACCGTGCCGACACCGGTCGGTGGGATAGACGGGGTGGCCCTGGTGGGCGGCGAGCACGTCGTCCAGGAGCGCCGTCGGCAGGCCGGTCGGGGTGCTCGCCCGTTCGGCGGCCACCTCGGTGAACACCCGCTCCCGGTTCCGGGCGGCGAGCCGCCGGGCTCGCAGGTCGGCGCGGCACTCGACGGCGAAGTCCCGCCAGCCGGCCTCGGCCTCGGCGTTGCCGTGCGGGGCGAGCAGCGTCAACAACCCCTCCAGGGTCTCCGTACGCCGCGCGTCGCCACTGCCGTCCACCAGCAGGACCGTCGGCGCGGAGCTGCGCAGGGCTTGCTGGAACCCGTCCGCCCGGACCGGTATGCGCAGCCGGCCGGCGGGGTGCGACACCTGCCACCAGTCGGGCCCGTCCGGGCGGCCGGCGGTGAGCAGACCGAGGTGATCCTCGCGCAGCAGGGCGTCGAGCACCCGGGTGAAGACCTCGCGCTCGCAGTCGTCGCTCACTCGACGATGGTCCACTGCAGGTCGCCGCGGAGGGCCGCCAGTGACTGCCGGACGGCGTTCTCGTCGGGGCCGATGCCGTGCAGCACGGCGAGGTAGTCGCGGTTGGTGCCGGTGTGCGCGGCGGTGCGGCCCACCTCGCGCAACGGGTGGCAGCCCAACCGGACGTCGCCGTGGACGGTGTCCAGCCGGCCCGGCGCGGCGACGAGACGGCCGGACCGGTCCGCGCAGACGTACTCGACCCGGGCGTGTCGGTCGACGGTGTCGGGCAGGCGCAGGGCGGACAGCGGCTCGCCCAGGTGCAGCCGGATGACGTACTCGAACAGCGGCACACCGAGCAGTTCGGCGAGGATCAGGTCCATCCGGTCACCGATGAGGCGGTAGTTCACCTCGATGAGCCGGACCCGGCCGTCGGAGATGACGTACTCGGTGTGGCAGGCGCCGAAGCCGACCCCGAGCGCGTCGAGTCGGGC
The DNA here is from genome assembly GCF_018070305.1 of Micromonospora sp. M51. Classification (NCBI taxonomy): domain Bacteria; kingdom Bacillati; phylum Actinomycetota; class Actinomycetes; order Micromonosporales; family Micromonosporaceae; genus Micromonospora; species Micromonospora sp. M51. The sequence continues at coordinate 1,502 of NZ_JAGPXZ010000002.1, forward strand.
CCGGAGCTGGGTGCGCGCCGGCTCTGCCGGGGGCGACCAGGCGAGGCTCTCCTCGGTGAAGGTCGGTGGCGGGCCGAGGGCGGTGCGCCACCCGCCGAGGGAGGCCAGCTCGGTGCCGTCGCCGAGGGTCTCGAAGGTCCGCAGTTCACCGTCGAGGTACTCCTCGACCACCAGCGCCACGTCGGGCCGCCGGTTGCGGATCTCGGCGACCCGGGCGACCAGCTCGGCGTGGTCGACCACCAGGTACGCGTCCTCACTGGCCACCCCCTCGCGGGGCTTGACCACCGCCGGGAACATCTCGTTCGGCACCTTTGGTGGGGCTGCGGGGTCGACGGTGACGACGCGTACCCGGTCGAGGCCCGCGGCGGCGATCACCCGGCGGGCGGCGGCCTTGTCCTTGCAGAGACGGGCGGCGTCCGGGTCCTTGCCGGGCAGGCCGAGCTTTCGGGCGGCGATCGCGGTGGCCTCCTGGAGGTGGTCGCTGTTGGACAGTAGCGCCACCGGTCGGCTCGCTGCCGTCGCCGCGACCACGGCTGCCGCGTCGCGGACCGCGCACCGCGTCACCGGCACGTCCGCAGGCCATTCGGCGGGACGGTCGGTCAGCACAGTGGCCGGCAACCCGAGGGACGCCGCCGCCGGAAGGAACCCGTGCAGGACGGCGTCGGTGGGGTTGAGCGCGGTCAGGTAGAGCCGCATACCGCCTCCGTCGACTACCACGATGTCACGATTAGGGTAGCCTACCCTTATTAGGTGGAAATGGTGCGGTCTGCCCGGTGCAGCAGTCCGGCGGCCACCAGACCACCGATCAGCACCGCTGCCGCGCCCACCAGCTGTCCCGTCTCCAGCGCCGAGGCGAAGGCGACAGTCACTGCCTCCCGCTCGGCACCGTCGCGGGCGGCGGCGAGAGCCGCGGGGAACGATCCGGCGCCGGCCACCGCCGCCGGCAGCAGCGCCGCGAACCGGGCGTTCAGCACGGCACCCAGCACCGCGATGCCGAGGCTGCTGCCCACCTCGGTCATGGTGCCGTCGACCCCCGCGCCAGCGCCGGCCTTCGCCGCCGGGATCGCGCTCATCACGGCCTCGACGATGGCCGGGTTGGCCAGCGCGCAACCGGCGCCCATGACGATCAGCCCCGCCAGCAGCACCGCGTACCCGTCGGACGGGAAGAGGGTGACCAGCGCCAGCCCGGCCGCGAGCAGCGTCATACCGACGGCGATGGCGACCGCCAGGCCGAGCCGACGGATCACGCCCGCGACGACACCACTGACGTTGAGCAGCACGATGGACAGCGCGAAGGGCGCCATCCGCAGGCCGGCCTCCCAGGCCGGGTAACCCCGCACGAACTGGAGGTGCTGGGTGAGCAGAAAGAGCGCGCCGGTGGCACCGAACGTGATCAGCACGACTCCGGAGATCGCACCGACGAAGCGCTGGTCCCGGAAGAAGCCCATGTCCAGCATCGGATGTGGAATCCGTCGCTCCCACCGCACGAAGATCCCGAGCACCAGTACGCCGACGATCGCCACACCGATCACCTCGGTCGACGTCCACCCGCGCTCCGGCCCGGAGATGATCGCCCAGACGACAGCGGTCAGACCGGCGGTGGAGAGCACGGCGCCGGGCACGTCGAGTCGACCGCCGGCCGGCCCGCGGGACTCGGGGACCAGCGCGCGACCGACGAGCAGGCAGACCAGCACGATCGGCACGTTCATCAGGAAGAGCGCGCCCCAGGGCAGATGGGCGAGGATGGTGCCGCCGATCGGTGGCCCGATGGCGATACCCAACGCGCTGGTGGCAGCCCAGACGCCGTACGCCCGGGACCGCTCGGCGGCGTCGAAGACCTGCATCGCCACCGCGAGCGTCGAGGTGACCAGCAGCGCGCCGCCGACGCCCATGCCGGCCCGCGCGGCGATCAACTGTCCGCTGGTACTTGCGAGACCGGCGGCCAGCGAGCCGGCCCCGAACAGGACGAGCCCGGCGAGCAACATCCGGCGGCGACCGTACCGGTCCGCGGCGCTGCCGGCGGTGAGCAGCAACCCGGACAGCACCAACGCGTACGCGTTGATCATCCATTGCACCTCGGCGGTGCTGGCGCCCAGCTCGGTGGTGAGCACCGGCACCGCCACCGTCAGCACGGTGTTGTCCAGCACCACGACCAGCTGCGCGACGCACAGCACGGCCAGGATGAGCCATCGCTGTGGCAGTCGTACCGGTGTCGCGGTGTCGGTGGCCGGCTGGACGCTGGTCACGCCACCGCCTTGGCGCCGTCCGCTGCGGGCCGCTCGACAGCTGCGTCGGGGGTCGACCGGCCGACGGGCAGGCCGGCGGTCGGGCTGGGCCGGTGCGGGAATCGCCGCTGGTGGGCGAGGCCGAGGACGACCCCGGCGGCCACCAGCACGATGGCCGCGACGGCGACCGCCGGATAGCCGACCCGCTCGGCCGCCGCGAGACCGATGGATGACGCCACGAACGAGCAGACCAGGCCGAACGACGACAGGACGGTGAAGTCGGTGCCACCGGTGTCCGGTCGCGAGTAGTCCATGTTGACCGTGTAGAGCACGACGTTGGCGATGGTGTAGGCCACCATGAAGCAACAGAGCGCGGCGACCGTCCCACCCAGCGGCGCCTGGCCGTTCATCAGGGGCAGCAGCAGCAACGTCGACACCGTGAGCGCGAGGCCACCGGCCACGAGCACGCCACCGCGCCCGAACCGTCCGACCCCGAGCCCGGCGACCAGACCCGCGACGATGGCCGGGGCGCTGGTCACCACGCCGGTGACCACGCCGATCCGACCCAACGACCAGCCGGCGTCGACCAGAGCGGGGGTGACCAGGGCGTACGCCATTCCCGCGCCGACGTAGTCCAGCGGCTCCACGCCGACCGTCCACCACCGGCCGCCGGGCTGCCCGACCACCGACCGCAGCGCCCGGTAGGCAGTGCCGATCCGGGCCACCCGATCGGTACGGGGAGGCTCCCGGAACCGCCACACCACCACCAGGCCGACCGCCGTCATCGCGACCAGCAGCCCGATCGCCGACGCCCAACCGAACTGGTCGTAGACCAGGACGCAGGCCCCACCACCGAGCAGGTTGCCGAGGTAGCTCGCGGCGACCTGGATGCCGTTGCCGGTCCCCCGGGCCGACTCGGCGAGCATGCGCACCGCGACGGCGTCCACGGCGATGTCCTGGGTGGCCGAGAAGAACACGTACGCGGCGCAGATCGCGACGATCGGGCCGAGCGCGTCGGCCGGGCTGGCGAACGGCAGCAGCGCCAACAGGGCCAGCACCAGGGCGCTCTGCAGGACGAGCAGCCAGGAACGGTAGTGGCCGCGGTGCCGGGAGCCGTACCGGTCGAGGATCGGCGCCCAGAGGAACTTGATGGGCCAGATCAGGCCGACGATCTGCAACAGCGCCAGCGTGTCCAGCGAGGTGCCGCCGTCGCGCAGGATGGCGGTGAGCCCGACGGTGATGAAGCCGACGCCGAGGTACTGGGTGACGTACAGCGCGGTCAGGGTGCCGAGCCGGCCCTTCATGCCGCTTTCCAGTAGCCGAGGGAGGTCAGGCGGTCCTTGTCGACGCCCAGCGTCTTGCGCAGGTGTCGGGTGATGCCCCTGGTGGTGGCCGCCTCGCAGGCCACCCAGTAGTGGCCCGTGTCGCCGGTCGGCAGGGCGGCGCAGACCGTGTCGACGAGATGTTGCCCCGCGTCGCGCCGAGGCACCCAGGTGACCTCGTGGTGCGCCCGGGCCCGCAGCGCGAGCGCCTTCTCGCCCTCGTGGGCGTACTCCAGCCAGACCGTGGCCGGGATGTCGGCACCGGCGTCGAGCAGGCTGTTCACCGCGGGCAGGGAGGCCGCGTCGCCGACGAGGTAGAGATGGTCGGGCGCGGGGTCGGGCAACTCGAACGCGCTGCCCTGGACGGTCGCGCTGATGGTGTCGCCGACAGTGGCCGTGGTGGCCCAGCGGGCCGCGCAGCCGTCATGGATGGCGAATTCGAGGGTGAAGCGGCCGGTGGCCGGGTCGGGGTCGACCAACGTGTAGGCGCGCTGGTGTGCCCGCCCGTCGTTGTCGAACCACAGCCGGATCCACATCGTCGGGTGCACCCCGCACGCCTCCAGCAGCCCGCCCCCGTCCAGGAGAAGCCGCTGGTAGTGCCCATCGATCGACTCGGTGCTCAGGACGGTCAACCGAAAGTCCCGACCTCCCATGGCCTTGAGGACCAGGGCCTCCCAGTTCCGCTTCACGCACCCCTCCAGGTAAGGTCATCCTTGGTTAGGGGAGGTTAACCTAAGTTGCGCCCCGGATGGAACAGAGGACAGCGCCCGATGACGTACCAGGAGAAGATCGCCGGCCTCGGCGAGCTGTCGTTGGTGACCGTGAACCCCGACCGGGACGCCGCCCTCCTGCACGGCTGGGTGACCCTTCCCCGCAACTCCTTCTGGGGCATGGGTTCCCACACCCTGGAAGAAGTGCGCGAGATCTACGCCTTTGTGGACAGCCTGCCCACTCACCACGCGTACCTGATCTTGATCGACGACGAGCCTGTGGGCCTCTTCCAGACCTATCAGCCCGAGGCGGACCCGGTCGGCGAGCGCTACCCCGTCCAGCCCGGCGACGTGGGAATGCACCTGCTGCTCAGCCCCGACCGACGCCTCGCCCGCAGCCTCACCAACGCGGTCGGCCCGGCCGTGGCCCGCTTCCTGTTCCGCGATCCGGCCGCGCAGCGGATCGTGGTCGAGCCGGACGTCCGCAACCACCTCGCCCTGCGCCGACTGGAGATCGAGGGCTTCACCCTCGACTCGGAGATTGACATGCCGGACAAGCGGGCCCAACTCGCGTTCCTGACGCGCGCCCGGTTCGCGGCGAGACACCAGACACCGGCCTGACCGCCGACGCCCACCGACTACTGGCTGGTGGCGGTGGGCGCGCCGAGCCGATTGTCCAGCGCGCTCAGCTCGGCGATGCGCGCCTGTTGAATCCGGCTGGCGAACGCCTTCAACTCCGGGCTCCCACCGGCGGTCTGCTCGCCCCGGCACAGCACCACTGTCTGCGCGAGGTGCGCCCGGATCAGCGCGGCGGCGCGGGACGGCACCTCGACGTCGGGGGCGGCACGCAGCTCGGCGAGGCTGGCCTCGGTGACCATGCCGGGCATCTGGTGCCCCTCGTGGATGTTCAGCTCCGGCACGTTGTCCGCGGCCAACAGCCCACGCAGGTCCCGCAGCTCGGCCTGATGAGCCGTCCGAAGCTCGCCGAGGAGGGCCCGCAACGACGGATCAGCGTCCGCCGGCCGGGTGTCGAGCTGGTCGATCAGCGCGAGCGCGCCCTCGTTCATCGGGATCAGCAGTTGGATGAAGGCGTCGTCGGTGCCGCTGAGCACCACCGGCACGGTCGGCACCGCGGCGGCCGGTGGGCTGGTTGCCGACGAGGACACCGGGGCCGGTTCGGTTCGTCCCCAACCGTTGGTGAGCCCGACGGCCAGCGCGGTCGCGACCACTGTCACGACGACGCCGACCATCCGACCGGTCCGGACGCGAGACCCGGGACGCTCCGCCATGATCTGCTCGGCCCTCCGTTCGTCGGCGCTCAACGGGCGGCTTGGAACGCGCGGCCGACCGCTGTCGCCTCGGTCCCGTCGCGGAACAGCCCGGACCGGTCCTGGTCCGTGGCGGGGAGCCCGAACCAGGCGTAACGCTGCAGGTACGGGAGTTGCCCGAGCATGGCGGTGGCCGCGGTGAGGAAGGCCGCCTGCTGCTCCGGAGAGGGAAACTGCGAACCGCCCCCGCCGAAGCGGATCAGCGCGAACTCGGTCAGCCAGATCGGCTTCCGGTACCGCTGGTAGACAGCCTGTAGGTACTGCCGGAGTTGGGCCACGGCGGTGGCGGTGGTGAAGTCGGCACCGAACCAGTGCAGCGTGATGAAGTCGACCCGGTGGCCACGGGCCTGCGCGCCGGTCATGAACCTGTCCAGCCAACCCTGCGGGTCCGGCGCGCCCCAGGCGACCGCCGGGCTGCCCAGCCTGCTGCCCGTCGCCATCAACTGCGGCCACAGGTCCAACGCCTGCTCGACGGTCATGTTCGCCTGCTCGGCCAGGTCCGGCTCGTTGAAGGTGAGCAGGTACGGCCCGGCGGCCCTGGCCCGCGCCAGCTCCGTGGCGGTGACGTTCTCCGCGCTGCGGATCATCGGCACGAACGTCGCACCGCGCGGAGTGCTGATTCCCGGGTGCTGGGTGCCCCAGGTGTAGTACCAGCCGGCCTTGGAGTTCGCCAACGCCTGACTCGCCCCGGCGAAGTTCCACACCCCGACGCCCTTGCGCGCGGAGCTGACCACCGGCGGCACCGGCGCTTTCGACGCGGGTCGTGCGCTCGGCGGCGGTGCGACGCTCGGGGTGACGACTGCGGTGGGTGCCGCGGACGGCGGCGCCGCCCAGGAGGGTGCGGACGGATCGTCCGGCTGGATCACCACCGCCATGGTGATGGCCAGGACGGCGGCGGCCACCCCGGCGACGAGGGACGGCACCAGGCCACGGGGCCGGTTCGCCGCGAGGCCGACGACGCTCTGTCCACTACCGCCATCGGTGGGCGGGGTCGGCCCGGCGGCGGGTCCGACCGCCGGGCTCGGCGGGGCGACGGCCGACGCGGCGGCCGCCGGGGCGGCCGCCGGGGCGGACACGTTCGGCAGGTGGGCGCCGAGACCCGCCGGCAGCGGCAGCAACGGCAGGCCGGCGAGCAGGCGGTCGATGGGCAGGAGCGTGCTTCCCAACCGGACACAGAACGCGCAGTCGCGGACGTGTCGAGCCAGTCGCTTGCGCCACAGCGAGCTGGGTGTGCCGTCCCACTCGGCGGTCACGGCGCCCAGTTCCGGGCAGCCGGGGCGGGCGCGGAGCGCGCGTACGACGGCGCGGGCGCTCTGGATCTGCTCCTTCATCCGGTGGATCCGCACCGCGACGTGCCCGGGTGACAAACCGAGGGCGTCGGCGACCTCGTTGCGGGTGATCTCGCCGGTCTCCTCCAGCCACCACAGCGAGAGCAGTTCCTGGTCGTCCGGGTCGAGCCAGCGGGTCGCCTCGGCCACCTCACGTCGTTGGTCGGTGAGGCCGAGCCGGAGAATCGTCATCCCCGCGAAGTCGGAGGCGGGGTCGGGCACGTTGTGGATCGCGTCGAGCCCGGCGTCGCGGTTGAGCGCGACGCGTCGGCGCGTCTCCCAGTCACGCACCTGCCGGATGGTGATCGCCACGAGCCAGGACCGGTAGGCCGCCGGGTCGTTGAGCGCGGGCAGGTACCGGATCACCCGTACCAACGTCTCCTGGACCACGTCGTCGACGTCGGCGTGCCCGCGCAACGCACGCCCGACGATGTTGTAGACCAGCGGGAGCGAGGCCGTGACGACGTCGTCGAGAGCGCGCTGGTCGCCCTGCCGGGCCGCGACGACCAACCCGACATCGGGCAGTGCTCGACCGGCTGACGACATGCGTCTCACTCCTCGTGTGCTCGTCCGCGCGGTGCCCACGCTGGGTGCGCTGACCGCCCTCAGGATCGGAGACTCGCGGCAGCGGGTGGGATTACAGAATTCCCGGGCGGTCGGTCCGCCACAAGCGACGCGGGTTCGCCGGCGGCGCATACCGGGCGACGATGCCGGGTATGGTGCGGGGTGTCGGTGTCGCCGGGCGTTCGCCCGTGCACGGGACACCCGCATTCGGGCGCCAGCGTGTGCGCCGACGCGTCACCAGGTCGCACGGCCGATGTTGCCGAGGCCAGACGCACCCCTCTCGTAGAGACAGGATCCCCGCATGACACCGAACGACAACGGTCGACCCGTCCTGTTCCTCGCCACCTCCAACGGCGAGGCGTTGGACGGACCGGCGGTGACCTTCGACAGCAGCGAGGAGGCGATGCGGCAGCTGCGCCACCCGTTCGCGGTGCGGTCGGCCTCGCCGGCACCGGCCGCCGTCGACGCCCCGGACCAGCGCGGCTGACCCGGCGGCGTTCTCCCGCGAACGCCAGGACTCATACTTTCGGTTGGGAAATGGTCGGCCTTTCGGGTAGTGTGCGAGGCATCACGTGAACGACATGACGCGGCGGCGAGGCCCGTGCTCGTGGCCTTGCGACAGCGCACCTTCGCCCGTATGTGCGCTCCGGCGGTAGCCGGTTCGGAGACCCTTCCGGTCGATCGACGGGCCTGCGGGAAGGACCACCCACGTGGCCACCATCGTCGACAACGCGACCAGCACCCGCACCGACCAGCGGAGCATCGACCAGAGCCCGGATGAGCTCCTCGCCGAGATGAAGGCGACCCCGGCCGACGACCCCCGCCGGCCAGCCCTGCGGGACCGCGCCATCGAGGCGTGGCTGCCGCTCGCCCGGCACCTGGCGCGCCGCTACGGCGGACGCGGCGCACCCGACGACGACCTGGCCCAGACCGCCTTCGTCGGGCTCATCAAGGCCGTCGACAACTTCGACCACAGCCGAGGTGTCGACTTCAGCGGATACGCCATCCCCACCATCATCGGCGAGATCAAGCGGTACTTCCGGGACCGCACCTGGGCGGTCCGCGTGCCCCGCCGCCTCCAGGAGCTGCGCCTGTCGATCAGCGCGGCGAACAGCACCCTGATCCAGACCCTCGGCCGCTCGCCGACCGTCGCCGACATCGCGTCCTACCTCGACGTGTCCGAGGAGACCGTCCTGGAGGGGCTGGAGGGTGCGCGCGCCTACCGGGCCACGTCGTTGTCCACCCCGGTCGGGGCCGACGGCAGCCGGGAACTCGGGGACACCCTCGGCGACGACGACCGGGCCTTCGACCTTGTCGACCTCCGCATCGCCCTCGGGCCGGCCCTCGCCACGCTGCCGGAACGCGAACGACAGATCCTGAGCCTGCGCTTCCACGGCAATCTGACCCAGGCCCAGATCGCCGACCGGATCGGCGTATCGCAGATGCACGTGTCCCGGCTGATCACCCGCTCGCTGGCCGCGCTGCGCGGCCAACTGAGCGAGGACATCGCAGCCTGAGCCCGGTCAGAGCTGGACGACGTGGCCCACCCGTGGCGGCGTACGACCGGCCAGAACGTCGAGCCACGCGTGTTGCAGCGCCGTCGGCCCGGCACCGACCCGAACGTCGAGCCACCCGCTCACCACGGCGGCGAAGCGTTGCCACGCCGCGGTGAACCGCTCGTCGAGCCCGTCGCGGCCCCAGTCGTGGCTGCGCTTGCGCATCTGCACCGGCGCGAAGAACACCTCCTCGGCGGCGTCGGCGTTCGGCGTCTGGTTGGTGAGCCCGACAGCGATGTCCCGGACGAGCCGGTCACCGAGGCGCCGCCGCAGGGCGGCACGGGTCGAGGGCGCGCCGGACAGGTCGAGGTAAACGGTCGGGACCACGTCGAGGGCGTCCATGTCGTCGTACGACACGACCTCGTCGTAGCAGCCGAGCGACCTGGTGAAGGCCAGGTTGCCGGGTGAGGTGAGACCGACCAGGCGCGGCCCGCGCCGGTGCATCTCGAACGCGGCGGCGTACGCGGTCTTGCTCGACGCCGACGACACCAGCAGCGCCTCGGCGCCGTAGAAGTCGTTGTCGACAACCTGGTCGGCCAGCATGAACGAGGTGAAGAAGAGCGGCCGGAACAGGATCAGCAGATCCTCCTGGTCGCGCTGGTACGCCGGGTCGCCGATGGTCGACCGGTACGCGTTGTACGGCGACGGCAGCTCGACCCGGTGCGGGCTCGCCTCGCGGAATCCGGACCCGTCCACCCGGTCCGGCCGCACCACGAGGTGACCGGCGGGCGGGAGGTAACCGTAGATCCGTTGCCCCACCTCGACCCCCGCCACCGCCGAGTCGACCACCTCGGCGAAGCCCCAGAGCGGCGGCAGCCCCCATTGCGGTCCGAGCCCCTGGGCGGCCGGCGGGAAGAACTGCCAGTAGCGCATCGCGTCACCGAGCACCGCGTAGGTCACGTTGTTGGCGGTGAGGCCGACGCGGTCCACGCGCAGCAGCGCCTCGCCGTCGGCCACGGCGGGGATGGGGCCATCGACGAGCGTGGTCTTCCCGAGGTCGTCCCGAGCCACCGCGAAGGTCCATGAGTCAGCCATGAGGTGACGCTAGACAGCCCCGCAATCGGAGACAAGTGCACTGCGAGTGCAAAATCCCACTGCTCGCTCAGGAGCCGGCGGCGGCGAGGCCGCGCAGGTGCGCGAGCGGCAGGTGCGGTGGCCGCCACTCCACGAACAGGGCGGTAGCGTCATCCTCCAGCTGGTCGTCCTGGTAGCCGACGACCGCGCGGACCAGCCGACGCATCGTCTCCGGGCTGGGCAGCCCGTCGTTGAGGGCGCGGTTGACGAAGTCGACGAGCCGGTCCAGTCCGAACTGCTCACCCTGCGCGCTACGGGCGTCGGTGATGCCGTCGGTGTAGGCGAGCAGGCGGTCACCCGGGTGCAGATTCTCCACGTGCACTCGCGGTCGGCGAGCGGACAGGTGACCCAGCCCCAGCGGCAGAGCCGTCGGCCCTGGAAGTTCCCGGACGGCCTTGCCGTCACGCAGCAGCATGGCACCGGGATGCCCCGCGTTGATCATGCTGAGGTGGCCGGTCCGACGGTCCAACTCGATCAGCAACCCGGTGGCGAAGAAGTTCGGATGCTCGGACCGCACCCACCGGTCGATGCTGATCGCCGTGTCGACCAGGTCGAGGCCGCATCGACGGGCGTTGCGGTACGCGCTGACCACCAGCGAGGCGAGGGTGCTCGCCTTGATGCCGTGCCCGCAGGTGTCGAAGAGCCCGACGCTGAGCACGTCATCGTTCAACGCGTAGTCGAAGATGTCGCCGCCGACGTCGTAGCACGGTTCAAGGATGGCGGTGACCACCAGGTCGTCGGTGGCGAAGGTCAGCGGTGGCAGCAGACCCCACACGATCTCGGCCGCGACCTGCATCGGCATCCGCCGCCGCATCCGCTCGACCACGTCACCGTAGGACCGGCGGTTGACCAGGATCTGGGCGACGTTGACCGCCACCTCCCAGGCCGGGCCGTCCATCGTCTCGTCGGCGGCGGCCGGCGAGACGATCTCCAGCACGCCCATCCGCTCACACCCGAGCAGCAGTGGCACCCACACCCGGTCCGGACTGTCGGGCGCGCGTTGGATGTCGAGGGTGGTGAAGGCCCGGCCGGCGAGCGTCGTCTCGATCGGCAACTGGTCCCGGTCGAGACCCGCGCCGAGCAGCGGGACGAGGAGGGTCTGCTTGTAGTCGGCCAGATAGATCACGATCTCGCTGGCACTGATCATGGGCGCGGCCCGGGCCACCAGCCGCGACACCTCGTCCGGACCGCCCTGGGGCGCGTTGAGCTGCAACCAACGCACCACCTCGCCGACGTCGGCCACGCTCCACCTCCCCCTGTCCTCCCCGATCGCAGGAGCACGTAGTGCGAGCGGTGAGGCTACCTCGCCCCGCCGCGGTTCTCGTCGGCCGATCGTCCGCGCCTGACCGGTGGCCCACCTTTCACCCCACCCGCCCCATCTATCTCGCTGGTTTTGCGTTTTTTGCGAAGTACTCGTGCAAAAGTCCGATAAGCAAGACCCCTGTGGATGGTGCGGCCTCCAGCCGCCGCACAACTGGCGTCTGGTGAGATGCCTTCGCGAAAGGGCACGTCGTGACAACCAAACTATTCAGCCATCCGGGACGCGCGGCCATGTCCGCACTGGCGGCCGTCGCCGCCAGCGGCACCGCCGTCGCCGTACTCATCTTCAGTGGTACCGGGGCGAGGGCCGCCGAAGCACCGGTCGACCTCGGCACGGCGGCGAACTTCTCCGTGCTGGCCGGCACCACGGTCACCAACACCGGGCCAACATTCCTCGCCCAGAGCCTCGGCGTCAGCCCCGGTAACACCGCGCCCGGCTTCCCGCCCGGCATCGTCGGCGGTGAAATCCACCTCGGCGACGCCGTCGCCCTGCAGGCCAAGAACGACCTGACCACCGCCTACAACGACGCCGCCGGCCGGACTCCGTTCACCAACCTGCCGGCCGAGCTGGGCGGCACCACGCTGCTCCCCGGGGTCTATCGGATCGGTGCCGCGCAGCTCACCGGCACCCTGACGCTCGACAGTCAGGGTGACCCGGCGGCGGTGTTCATCTTCCAGATCGCCTCGACGCTCGTCACCGCGCCCAACAGCAGCGTCGTGTTCATCAACGGGTCCTCGCCCTGCAACGTCTACTGGCAGGTGGGCAGCTCGGCCACGCTCGACACCGGCACCCGGTTCATGGGCAACATCCTGGCCCAGACCTCGATCACCATGAACACCGGAGCCACCCTCCAGGGCCGGGCTCTGGCGCAGACCGGCGCCGTCACCCTCGACACCAACACCATCAACGCCCCCGTCTGCCTCCAGCCGACGGGAACGCCCACCCAGACACCAACCGGCACCCCGACCGGCCAGCCCACGGGCACGCCGACCGGCACACCGACCGGGCAGCCCACAGGTACGCCGACCGGGCAGCCCACGGTCACACCGACCGGGCAGCCCACGGCGCGGCCCACCCGCACAGCGCTGCCCGTGACCGGCAGCAGCGGCGGTGAAGCCCTGCTGCCCGTCCTGACCGGCATCGGCAGCGTCGCCGTCGCCACCGGCGCGGCCCTGCTGTTCCTCTACCGACGCCGCAGGTCTGAGTCCTGACCGATGCGCCCCGGCGGCGGTGACTCACCCGCCGCCGGGGCAGCACCACCGGTGCTCATCCGTGCCGGTTGCCTGATGGTGGGGCCTCGACCATCGCGCTGAGGAGCGCGGACAGCGGCACGGCGCCGAATCCCACCCGCGCGTCACTCGCGCCGTACGGCACCCACAGCTCACCGTCGTGCACGAGCGCGCCGCAGGAGTAGACGACGTTCGGCACGTACCCGTCCCGGTCGTCCTCGTCGGGTGCGAGAAGCGCGCCGGGCAGGTGGGCGACGACCCGCTCCGGGGTGTGCAGGTCGAGCAGGAGCGCACCGATGGCGTACCGACGCATCGGCCCGACACCGTGGGTGAGCACGAGCCAGCCGACGTCGGTCTCGATCGGTGATCCGCAGTTGCCGACCTGGATCAACTCCCAGCTCTCGCCCGGTGCGTGCAGCGGGGTCGGTGCCTGCCAGCGGTGCTCGCCGTCCAGAGCGGTCAGGCCGATGGTCTCGCCGTCGGCACGGCACAGTGCCAGGTGCCGACCGCCGACGGTGCGCGGGAACAGCGCCAGCCCCTTGTTCCGGGCACCCGGCCCGCGCATCGGAGTCATCTCGAACCGGCGCAGGTCGTGGCTGGCCAGCGCGCGGGTGGCGATGGTCCGGCCGTCGTAGGCGGTGTAGGTGGCCCGGTACACCGGCCCGGATTCGTCGACGAAGCGGACGAACCGGGCGTCCTCCATGCCGTTGCTCTCCGCCGGGGTGGCTGGCCACAGCACCCGTTGGTGCAGGACCGTGTCCGCGGGGAAGGCCGTGGCGTAGCTACCGGCGTTGGTACGACGCAGTTGTTCGACGGTCCCCAACCCGGTGCTGCGGGAGAGCAGGTCGGGTGGCAGGTTGCCGAGCACCCGCTCGAAGGCGACCTCGTCGTACCACTCGGGCAACGCGTCCAGCACCGTGGCCGCGACCTCGTTGTCGCAGTCCTCCTCGGCCAGGCCGGCAACGAGCAGGTCTCGGCGGTACCGTACGCCCGTCCGTTGCCCGACGGCCAACGGCCCGGTCCGATCGGCGATCGTGAGCCGGTCCCCCGGTCCGACGATCGCGGAGGCGAAACCGATCGAGGACACGTGGCCCTCCCCGATCTGGCGCAGGCTGATGGCGACGCGCAGCTGCCCGGGGCCGAGATCGGTCTGGTCCGGGTGGGCCACCATCGATGGGTTGCACAGGGCGGCGGCCTCGACGGCGTACTCGTGGCTGAAGTAGGCGCCCACCAGCAGCCGGCTGTTCGGCGAGAGGTCGCGGGCCTGCGCGGCGCGGTGCCGGACCAGGTCGTAGTGGTGGTGGAAGGTGCCGGCCAGGTCGCGGTGCCGGGCGCCGAACCGGTCGAGGGTGTCCCGCAGCAGCCGGGCGGTCTCCTCGTCGTCGAGGTGCGCGACCCGGTCGATGAGCGCCTGCGCGCGGGTCCGTACCACTGCGGCATCCTCGCCCGGGACGAAGAGCTTGACGATGACGCGGCGTGGGTCCGGGGTGAGGGTGACGTCCTGCCGGACGGCCAGACTCCGGGTCACGACCACCGCCGGGCGTGCTGCAGGGTGGAGACGAGCGCGAGGGTGGACTCGGCGCCCTGGTTGAGGTTGGGCCCGTGCGAGGTCAGCCCGTCGTAGCCACCGCCGGTCGCGGGATCCCACATCGGCGTGCCGAGGTCGTTGTCGCCGAGGAACCACCCGACCGCCTGCCGCACCCCGTCGTCCCACACCGGGTCGCCGGTGACCACGGCCGCCGTGGCGCAGGCATCGGCGAAGGCGGCGACCTCGATCGGCTGCTGGTCGTGGTGCAGCCGTACGGCGCCGCGCCGCCAGCCCCCGGCGGGTACGACAGACAGCCGGCCATCGCGGAGCTGGACATCGCGCAGCCAGGTCAACATGCGCAGGCCGTCGTCGAGGGGCGGGCCACCCTCGCGAAGCTGACTCGCGGCGATGACCACTTCGGCGAGGGCGGCGTTGGCGTACGTCAGCTCCTGCCGGGGCCACGGCCACCCGCGATCGGGGGCCGGCGGGCCGATCGTGCTGGCCGCGTCCGCCACCAGGGACGCGGCGGCGACGTGGCCGGGGTGACGACGAAGCACCTCGGCCGCGCCCAGACCGGCGAAGGCCATCGTGTGCGGGGCCTTCGTCCGCCGGGTGGCGCCCCGGCTGAAGGCGACAAGCGCCTCCTCGCGTACCCATGCGGCGGGGCTGCGGGCGACGGCCGTGCCCAGGCCCCACAGAGCTCGACCCCACCAGTCGCCGAGCCCTGGTTCGTCGACCCAACGCCGGTCGTGCCCGAGCCGGTTGCGGAACGCGCCGCCGTCGTCCTGCGCGTGGGTCAGGAACGCGAGGTACCGCTCCGCCAGCCGGAGCAGTTCCTCGCTCGGCTCCGGCTCACGGCTGACGACCACCAGGCCACGCGCCACGTCGTCGGTGCAGTAACCATGCTCACGCCGGACGATGGCGTGCCGTGCGTGCTCGAACAGACCGGTGTCGTCGCTCAGCCGAGCCAGGTGCGCGAAGCTCGGCGCGGGTGCCGTCACCCAGCGCCCAACCGTCGAGGTCCGGGGGCGCCCGGTGGTCGCCGTCACGCCGGCACGGCGCTGACGGCGGGAGAGCGGGCCTCGACGAGCTCGTCGGCGAGGGCGCCGTAGCGGGCCGCTACCGCAGGCCAACGCAGGTGCGCGGCCAGCGGACGCACCCGCCCGGCCAACCGGGCGGCCAGGCCCGGTTCGATCAGGACCCGTCGGATCGCCTTGGCCAGTGCCGCCGGGTTCTGGTGGGGTACGACCAGACCGGGCCCACCGGTCAGCAGTTCGACGGCGTGCGGGAACGCCGTCGCCACGACGGGCACCCCGGCGGCCACCGCTTCGATGAGTACGCCGGAGGTGACCTGTTCGCGGGAGTCGTAGGGCAGGACGACCACGTCCGCGGAGCGGATCAGGCGGCCCAGCGCCTCCTGGTCGTGGTAGACGTCCTGGTAGTCGACGGCGTGCGCGACGCCCAGCTGGGCACCGAGCTGGTGCAGCCCCGCCCGGTACGCCTCACCGTGGTGCTCGATCACCTTCGGGTGGGTCCGCCCGGCCACCGTGTAGGTCGGAGTCGGTTCCAGGTCCTGCAACCGCGCGAGGGCCCGCAACGACCACTCGATGCCCTTGCCCGGCCCGAGCAGACCCCAGGTCAGCAGGTGCGGGCGGGTACGCCTGTCGACGGGTACACCGGCAAGCTCGGCCGCGCCGTGCGGAATCACCGTCACCTTGCCCGCCGGCACGGCGTACCCGACGAGCAGCCGGTCGCGGGCTGTGTCGGTCATCGTGACCACCGCTCCGGCGGTCGCCACGATCTGCTCCAACAGGGATTTCTGCCGAGCCGAGGGCTGACGGAGCACGGTGTGCAGAACCACGATGCTCGGCACGCTCAGCCGCCGCAGCAACGGCAGGACCTCCTCGCCGTCGGCGCCGGGGTAGATGCCGTACTCGTGCTGGACGATCGCCACGTCGTACGCGTTCAGCGCGGCCGCCGCCTCCCGCCAGCCGGCCGGGTCACGCGCCGACCAGGTGTGCACCACCCCGGGCGCGGGCCGCTGGTCGTCGCCGTGATCGGTGACGCGGACGATGCCACCAAGGGTGCCGTCGGCAGTCAGCTGAGCGGCGAGGGACGCGTTGAAGGTGGCCAGTCCGCACCGGGTCGGTGGGTGGGTGCTGAGGAATCCGTAGCTGGGCATGTACGTCGGGCCTTCCGGTAGTCGGCCACCGCAGGAGTACGCGGTGAGCCTCACGCGGGAACGGCGCACGCCGGTCAGCGTGTGTGACCGGCGGAACGGAGAGCGGTGCGGCTCAGTCAGGTGAGGAGGAGCTTGTCGTAGACGGCGAGATAGTCGGTGACCATCCGTTCCGCGCTGAAGCGCTCCAGAGCCCGCGCCCGACACTTCACCCGGTCGAGGTCGGCAGCCTGGCTGATCGCCTCGACGGCCTGGTCGACGGTGGAGACGAGGAGACCCGTCACTCCCTCGTCGACGACCTCGGGCATGGACCCCCGCCGATAGGCGACGACCGGCGTGCCACAGACCATCGATTCCACCACCGACAGCCCGAACGGCTCGTCGAAGGCGATCGGGTGCAACAGCGCGGTGCTGCCACCCAGCACCTCGGCACGCCGTCGCGGGCCCACCGACCCGAGGAAGACGACCTGGTCGCCGTCGATGTGCGGGGCGACCTCTTCGGCGAAGTACCGCTCGTCCTGCACGATCCCGCAAATCGTCAGGGTTCGGCCGGCGCGGCGGGCGATCTCGATCGCGGTGTGGGTGCCCTTGTCCCTGTGGATCCGGCCGAAGGCGGCCAGCCCAGGACCGGCCTCGCTGGTGAACGGCAGGCCGGCGACGTCGACGCCGTGATACACAGTGGCCACGTAGTCGAGCTCCGGCGCCCGGTCGGCGTCGGAGATCGACACGTACGACGAGCGGGCGCGGCTGTAGGCGGGCAGGATCCCCGCCCCGGAGAAGCCGTGCACTGTGGTCAGCAGCGGCGCGCGGCAGTGTTCCGCGAACGCCAGGGGCAGCCAGTCCAGGTGACTGTGCACCAGGTCGAACTGCGCCGAACGGGCCATCGCGTGGGAGACGTGCATCGCCTCCCACACCCGACCGTCCAGGTCCGGGTCGTCCGCGTACCCCCGTGGGCAGACGCCGTCGAGCTGGGCGGAGGTGACGGAGTCCAGTGTCGCGAAGAGCGTCACGTCGATCCCGCGCCTGACCAGCCCCTCGGCGAGCAGGCCGGTCACCTGCTCCCACGGGCCGTAGTGGTGCGGGGGCGTACGCCAGGCGACCGGTCCGAGCAGCGCAATCCTCAAGGGGAGGACGCGTCGACGAGATCAGCTGGGTTGAGGTTCAGGGTGGCGAGCAGCCCGGTGTGCTTGGCCGGGTCGACGCGCTCCGGCAGCTCGCGCTCGACCCAGTCGGCCCGTGCCTGCTGCCCCCGGTCGCGAAGTGCGGTGACGATCCTGTCTCTGGCGATCCTCATCTGGTGCTCCCCTGGTTGAGGTGTTTAAAACGATCATTCGCACGGACAGTGGTGTGCACGCGCGGTCGGATCCGGACCACCAACCGTTCCAACCGCGACGACGGGCGGAACCGACGGCCGGGATGTGGTCGGCGATCGGTCAACACGACCAGCGAGTCGCGGCGACGGGGATGACGTTCGGTAACGCCCCTGATGGGCTGGTGGCGACGGCGTCTGACGGCCACCGGGGCCCCGGGCGACATGTCCACCGTACGCCTCGTGACGTGGGGCTGCACACGCACGGGCAGTCGGGGCGCTCGGAAGGTGCCACCCGGCGGGATGGATCCGGCACCTCAAGGAGGCTGTCCCAGCGGCTTTGCCCGAGTTACTGCCGGAATCTCACTAGCATGAGGGTCCGGAGCACGTAGGCGGGCACCTGATGACGACCGACCAAGCGGTAGGGCTGACCCGCGAGGATGAGGGGCCCCAGCGGGCGACCCTGCTGGAGCTCTTCCTCGATCTGGTGTTCGTCGCCGCGCTGGCCCTGACGTCACGGACACTGGCACAGCGTCTCGACTGGGTCGGCGTCTTCGAGACCGTGGTGCTGTTGACGGCCATCTGGTGGGTCTGGGCGGCTAGCGCGCTGGCTACCGAACTCCAACACCTCAACCGATCCTCGATCTTCGCTGTGACGCTCTGGGTCATGTTCGGGACGATCCTGATGGCCGGGGCGCTGCCCGGCGCCTTCGCCGAGCACGGCCTGATCTTCGCGGGCGCGTACGTGGCGGTCCAGGTGGGACGCGGCACCTTTCTCGTCGTCGCGCTGGGCGGCCGGATGGAGCAGCAACGCTCCAGTCGGTTCATGTTCTGGTTCGCGGTGTCCGCCGTACCGTGGCTCGTCGGCGCCTTCGTCAGCGGCCCGGCCCGGGGCCTGCTGTGGACCGCTGCGCTCGCCGTCGACTACGCGGCCGCCTGGCTTCGTTACCCCACTCCGCGGATCGGTCGCCTACCCACACCTCACTACGCGGTGGCGGCCGACCACTTGGCGGAGCGTTACCAGCAGATCTTCACGCTCGCTCTCGGCGATCTCATCCTCGTCATCACCCTGACCTACGCCACCCACGACCTGACCATCGAGCGGACGGCGGCACTCCTGGTCGGGTTCGCCGCGACCGTCCTCCTGTGGCAGATCTACGTCCACCGCGCCGGGTCCCTGCTGAAAGCCGCCATCGAGGCTTCCCGGGACCCGGGTGGGTTCGTACGGTCCGCGCCCAACACCCACCTACTCATGGTGGGCGGCGTCGTGGCCGCCTCCGCCAGCTTCGAAGCCATCATCAGCGAGCCTGCCGGGGAGACGTCGCCGTGGCTGGCCGGCGTCCTCCTCGGCGGGCTCGCGCTGTTCCTGCTTGGACGCGCTCGGTTCGAGTACGAGGTGTTCAGCCGCGTCTCACCGTCTCGACTGCTCGCGCTGCTTGCGCTGGCGGTCGTCGGACCCGTCCTGATACTCACCCCGGCACTGGTGGCCGGCCTCGCCGCGACCCTGGTGCTCGCCGGAGTAGCCGTCACCGACAGCATCCGGGCCCACGGAAGGCCGCCCGAACCACCGATGCCCTCGACGTAGTCGGTGATCATGGCTCCAGCACCACCTTGCCGGCCCGGCTGCGGGCCTCGGCGAACACCAGCGCGGCGGAGACCTCGTCGAGCGGGTAGCGGGCGGCGATCTGCGGCACGATCACTCCCCGTCGCAGCAGGTCGAGCACGGTGCCGAGGTCGGTGCGCAGGCGACGGCGGAACGCGGCGCGACGGGTGAGTTGACCGGCCCAGAAGTTGTAGAAGCCAGCCCGGTGACCGTTGGGCAGCGCGTTCCAGGTGTAGAGGCGGGACAACAGCTTCACGAAGATCCAGATGACCGACTGCCCGGTGCCCACGGCCGCGGCGTTGCCGTAGACGACCAGTTTGCCGCCCGGGGCGAGCAGGGCGTACGAGGTGCGGACGCCTGGGCCCGCGACCGGGTCGAAGACGGCGTCGACGCCACCCGGCGACAGCTCGCGAACGTGGGCGGCCATGTCCGGGTCGCGGTAGTCGAGCGGTTCGACGCCGAGTTCACGCAGGCCGGCGTGGTGTCGTACGGCGGCGGTGCCGATGACCCGCAGCCCGAGGTGCCGGCCGAGCTGGACGAGCACGCTCCCGACGCCGCCGTTCGCGCCGTGCACGAGGATGGTCTGCCCGGCCGTCAGGTCGGCGTCGCGCAGCATCTGCCAGGCGGTCACCCCGTTGACGACGACGGTCTCGGCCGCGACGGGGTCCAGGCCGGTCGGTACGGGGGTCAGGGCGTCGAGGTCGACCAGCGCGTGGGTGGCCCAGCCACCGGTCTTGGTGACCGCCGCCACCCGCGCGCCGACCAGGGCGTGGTCACCGCCGGGACCGACCGCCCGGACGGTGCCGACGAGGTCGTAGCCGGGCACGAACGGGAACTTCGGCTGGCCGGGGTAGAGCGCGCGGCGCATCTGCTGCTCGGCGAACGAGATGCCGGTCGCCTCGACCTGGACGAGCGCCTGCCCCCGGCCGGGGACGGGCATCGGGCGTCGGCGCAGCTGGAGTCCGTCGGGCTCCACCACGCCGGGCAGCACCACTTCGGTGATCATCGCGTCGGTCGTCATCGGATTCTCCTTTGTTTGTAAGTGTGCACTCACATACTTGTCGAGGCCGAAGAGTGGGCCGCCGCAGCGGCCCGACAGCGGGTTGGTCAGGGGTGGCGAATGCCGGCGGTCAGGGCACGAGCCCAGGGCTCCGGGACCTGCTCCAGGCCGGCGGTCACGATCAGATGGCACAACTGGCCGTACGCGAAGAACTGCTGCACCTGCGCGTCGCTGGCACCGGCCCGATCCTGCACGAAGGTGGCGACCCGCCGGTAGCCGGCCCGCACCGCCTCGGCGACCTCCGGGATGTCCGTGACCGCCTGCGCCTGCACCTGAAAGAGCAGCAGGTCGCGATCGGCGATCAGCTCCGCGTACGCACCGCCCATGGTGTCGAGGATCTCCTCCGGACTGTCGCCCGTGGCACGCTCGGCGCCCGCCTCGATCGCCTCGGCGATCCGGTCGAAACACGCTCCGGCCGCCGCCACGAACAACCCGAGCTTTCCGGCGAAGAGCCGGAAGACGTACGCCTCGGAGATGCCGGCGGCGGCGGCCACGGCGGTGACCGGGGTGGCGTGGAAGCCGGCGCGCGCGAACACCGACACCGCGGTGTTCAGGACGGTGACCCGGCGGGCCTCGGCGGTCGATCGCATGTTTGTAAGTGTGCGCTCACAAACAAGTGTCGTCAAGTTCGCCGCTCAGCGGTCAGGGCGCGATGCGCAGCATCCGGATCGCGCTGTCGTCGTAGTCGCTGAAGCGGTACCGGAGGCCGGCGAACGGGCTGCCGGGGAAGTCGCCGGTGATCGTGGCGGTCACCACGGTGCCGGCGGGAGTCTCCTCGACGTCGGTGATCTCGTACGACACCAGCGGCACGGCACGGCGCCACTGACGGATGGCCTCGATGCCCCGGTACTCGTTCGACTCGTCCTCGACCACGGCGTCCTCGGCGAAGAGAGCGAAGTAGTCCTCGGAGTCGGGCTGGCCGGCGGGCGCGAAGTAGCGGCGAATGATGGCTGGTGCGGCCTGGGTGGCAGTCATGGTCTCCCGTCCCTCTCCGACGTCGCCGAGGGCCCGTCGTATGGTTACTTCTGAAACAGCACCTACTGACTTCGACAGTAGCACCTACTCGGGAGAGGGCACGGTTGTGGCCGGAAAGATCCGCTTGGCGGACCGCGAATGTCCGTTGTCCAGTGCGCTGGGCCACGTGGGCGAGTGGTGGACGCTGCTGATCCTGCACGACGCCTTCGACGGCTACACCCGCTTCGATCAGTTCCAGGCCAACCTGGGCGTCTCGTCCAGCATCCTGACCAGCCGGCTGAAGACCCTCACCGGCCAGGGGCTGCTGGAACGTCGCCGCTACCAGACCAGACCGGACCGCTACGAGTACGTCCTCACCGACCTCGGCCGCAGCCTGCGGCCGGTCATCGTCGCCCTCGCGGCCTGGGGCAACTCACGCCTCGATCCGAGCGAGCGCAGCATGATCCTCGTCGACCGGGCCACCGGGGTGGAGGCCGATCCGGTGCTCGTCGACAGCAACACCGGTCGCCCGCTCGACGACGCCACCTTCGTGTTCGCCGCCGGCCCGGCCGCCAGCGAGACCATGCGCAAGCGCTACGAGCACATTCCCACCCGGACGGCCCCGCCGCAGCGGTGACCGGCGCGCACGACGGCGGGCCGACGCGCCCGGCCCTAGTGCTGGTGCGGCCGGTTGCGGATGAGGGTGAGCGCGAGCACGGCGGCGACGAGGAAGACGACGCCGTTGATCCGCAGCCCGGCCTGGACTCCGGAGGTCAGCGCCTCCGCGATCGCCGCCCGCACCGGGTCGGGTAGTGGCTGGTCGCCGTTGGTCCCGGAGGCCACCGCCGCCCGCACGGCGCTCCGGGTGGGTTCGTCGACCTGGTGTGCGGCGAGCCGGCCCGGCAGGTCGGCCACCATCGTGGTGGTGAGCAGCGTGCCGAGCAGGGACGAGCCGAGCACCGAGCCGACCTGGCGCGCCGCGTTGACCGCGCCGGAGGCCATCCCGGCCTGGGCGGGCGCGACGCTGGCCAGGGCCGCCGCGGTCGCCGGGGCCACCACCAGCGCGCTGGCCCCGCCGAACAACGCGAACAACGCCCAGCGGTGACCGAACGACGTGTCCGGCCCCTGGTTCGCCAGCGCGAAGCTGGCCACCGCACCGAGGACCAGGCCGAGGGTCAGTGGCGCCTTGAATCCGGTACGACGGATCGCCCGCCCGGCGCCGAAGGCGACCAGCACGTAAACACCGAAGAGCACGAGCATCCGCCAGCCGGTGTCCAGCGGGCTGAGCGCCTGGGCACGCTCGTGGAAGAGGACCAGCAGGATCGCCACGCCGGTGAAACCGAACAGCGACACCGCACCGACGACCATGACAGCGCTGAACGACGCGGACCGGAACAGCCGTACGTCGAGCATCGGCGCGCTGGTCCGCAGCTCGACCAGCACGAACGCGACAAGTGCGACGACCGCGACGACCCAGGCCGTCGACACCAGGGGGCTGGTGTAGCCGACCTTGCCGCCCTGGATCAGCGCGTAGACGGCGGCCGCGATCGCGACGGTGCCCAGCAGCAGGCCGGGCACGTCGAGCCGGGCGGCGCTCGGCCGGGACTCAGCCACTCCGACGACGGCGACGACGAGGGTGACCAGGCCCAGCGCGATCGTCGACAGGTAGACGCTGTGCCACTGGTAGTGCTGCAGCAGGGCACCGGCGATCAGCGGGCCGATCGCGAGCCCGATGCCAGACGCCGCCGACCACGCGGTGATGACCTCGGTCCGGCGGTGCGGGTCGGTGAAGGTCGCACCGAGGATCGCCAGGCTGTTCGGCAGGATCAGGGCGCCACCAAGGCCGGCGACCAACTGCCCGGCGATCACCCAGCCGACGGTCGGAGCGCTGGCCACGACGGCCGCGCCGACGATCATCGCGACGACCCCGGCGGCGAACATTCGCCTGCGCCCGTACCGGCTGCCCAGGGTGGCCGCGGAGAGCACGACGCTCGCCACCATCAGGGTGTAGGCGCTGGGGATCCAGACCAGCGTGGTCGGGTCTACCCGCAGGTCCCGCTGGATCGTGGTCAGCGCGGAGACCGTCGCGGTGATCTGCAGGAACGTGATCATCGCGCCCAGGCACATGGCGATCAGGGTCACCGCGCGGGAGCCGCGCAGAGATGAGCGGGCGGTAGCTGCCGGCCCGGGTGCTGCCGCGCCGGGTGGGATCGGGGTTGCGGTGCTGGTGGTCACTGAAGATCCTTCAGGCTGATGGGCTGGCTTGCGTATGCTGAAGTCAGCGCGACCCAGTGAAGCACCTGGCTAGCCCTAACGCAAGTCAGGTACGCTGGACGGCATGAAGGACCTACGAGACGATCGCGATTCCTGGACGAGCGAGAACTGCTCGGTGGCCCGGGCGATGGACATCGTGGGCAGCAGGTCGACGGTCCTGATCATGCGCGAGGCCCTGCTCGGCACGCGCCGCTTCGACGACTTCGTCCGCCGGGTCGGCGTCGGCGAGCCCGCCATGGCCGCCCGACTCAAGGAAATGGTCGCCGCCGACCTGCTCGAACGAATCCCCTACCGCGAGCCCGGGCAGCGCACCCGCCACGAGTACCAACTCACCAGCAAGGGCCGCGCCCTCCTGCCGGTCATCACCGCACTGCGCAACTGGGGCGACACCTGGGCCGCCACCGACAGCGGCCCGTCGGTCATCGCCACCCACCACGACTGCGGCGAACCGATCCGCGCGGTGCTCCGCTGCGCCGCCGGCCACGACATCGCGGACGGCGACATCGACATCACCGCCGGCCCTGGTCTCGTCCGGCGCGACTGACACGCGGGTCACGGCCGAACCGGCGCCGTCGCTCAGGGACCATGGGCGGGACCGGTGTCGCCTCCGGGACCATGGGCGGGACCGGCGTCGCCGCGACACCCGGTCGCGCGCCTGTCAGCCGCAGCAGCCCGGCCAGCCCGCCGTCGGTCGCTGCCCAGCCAATCGATCATGATGACTGAAATTGTCGTACACCTGTTCTAGTGTCGGGTCATGGTCGAGGAGTTGGCGCAGGCAGACGACGCGGTCGCCGCGTGCGTGGACGCCGCCGCCTGGGCCCTTTCCGAGCAGGATTTGATCGCCGCGCTCGACGCCGCGCACCGCTTGGAGCAACGTCTCGCCGCCGTGAAGCTGGCCCTGATCCGTGAGCTCGACGGCCGGGGCACGCCCCACGCGCAGGGTGCCTCCTCCACCACGGTGTGGCTGCGCGAGCGACTGCGACTCACCATCACGGTCGCCCGCCGCCTCGTCGACCTCGCCACCGCACTCGACACCGGCAACCCCGGGGTACGACAAGCGCTCACCGACGGACGCGTCACCCTCGACCAGGCCCGGGTCATCGCCGACACGGTCGACACCGTGCACACCACCGCCGGTGCAGAGGCCGGCGACAAGGCGGTTGGTGTGCTGGTCGGCTGGGCCGGGCAGTTCGACCCCACTCTGCTGCGCAAGCTCGGCACCCGCATCCTCGACCACGTCGCCCCCGACCTCGCCGACGCCGCCGCCCACGCCGCCCTCGACGCCGACGCCCGCCGCGCCACCCGCGACCGCCACGTCACCCTCTCCGAACAGACCGACGGCCGCCTGCGACTCACCGCCACCCTCGACACCGAAACCGCCGGCCTCCTGCGCGCCGCCATCGACCCCCTCAGTGCACCCTCCGGCCCCGACGACTCCCGTTCCGCCGGACAACGCCGCCACGACGCCCTCGCCGACATCTGCCGCCTCGCCCTGCGCACCGGCGACCTGCCCGAACACGGCGGCGACCCCGCCCACATCGTCGTCACCACCAGCTACGACGAGTTGACCCGGCAGCTGTCTCGCGGTGCGCTCGACACCGGCGCGCACCTCACCCCCGACACCGTGCGACGCCTCGCCTGCGACGCCACCATCCTGCCCGCCGTCCTCGACAGCACCGGCCAAGTCCTCGACCTCGGCCGACAACGCCGCCTCATCACCGGCCCCCTCCGACGCGCCCTCGTCCTACGCGACCACGGCTGCGCCTTCCCCGGCTGCGACCGCCCACCCCGCTGGTGCCACGCCCACCACATCCACCACTGGGCCGACGGCGGCACCACCAACCTCGACAATGCCGTCCTGCTCTGCGGCCACCACCACCGCCACATCCACCACAGCGACTGGACCGTGCGACTCGCCGCCGACGGCCACCCCGAATTCACCCCACCCGCCTGGCTCGACCCCGAACAACTCCCCCGCCGCAACCACTACCACCGACGAACATAAGAGCGGCCGACTGACCGACCCTCCAAGCCGAACAACCATCGGCACGTGCTCCGGGCCAGAGGAGACGTGCTGTGGTGGCAAGGAACACGCGCTCGGTCCACGGCAGCGATGATGCGCCACCCGCTGGTTCAGGGTGCCGCCAGCCGCCAGGCGCGGACCAGTGTTGGCACGTCGGGGCGCCTGTCGCGTCGCTCGTTCCACGGTCCGGCGCTGGTCACTGTTGCCTCGCCAAGTCTGTGGTGGACTTCGGCACGGGCAACCGACCAAATGGCACAGATCACCCAAGTCGACGTTCCTAAATGACGCGCAAAGTACCCGTTGTGTTACGAGCTTGTTTCCAAGATGACGGCCAGGTTACGAGTGCTTCTCGATGATCGGTGCCGATCCTAGGTTTCGGCCACCGTCATCAGTCGTGGCGGCCGGCACCGAACGTGGAGGCAACGACGTGCCACAACCGAACACCCATCGGACCGGACGGGCCAGGCACGGGGTCAGCATGCTGGCCGCCGTGGCGCTGACCGCGGCCGGCCTGACCAGCCTGCCCGCCAGCGCCACCGCCGCGCCGGCAAGCAGTGGACCGACCGCCCGCTACCTCGTCCAGCTCGCCGAGGAGCCACTCGCCACCTACACCGGCGGGGTTCCCGGGATCGCCGCCACCAAGCCGGTCGACGGGGCGAAGCTGAACCGTACGTCCGGGAACGCCAACGCGTACCGGGACCACCTGCGCCAGCAGCGCAAGTCGGTGCTGGACCGGGTCGGCGTGCCCGCCGAGCGCACCCGCGTCACCATGGAGACCGCGTTCAACGGCTTCGCCGCCGACCTGACCGGGCCGCAGGCCGCCCGGCTGCGCGCCACCAAGGGTGTCCGCGCGGTGTACGAGAGCCAGAAGGTGCACGCCGCCACCGCACACACCCCCGACTACCTGGGCCTGACCGGCAAGGGCGGGGTGTGGGACAAGGAGTTCGGCGGCGACCCCCACGCGGGTGAGGGCGTGATCATCGGGGTCATCGACAGCGGCTACTGGCCGGAGAGCGCGAGCTTCGCCCCGCTGCCCAGCCCGCGCCCCGACCAGGCCGTCATCGACGCCAAGTGGAAGGGCACCTGCGACGTTGGCGTCGAAGCACCGGTGACCTGCAACAACAAGGTGATCGGGGCACGCTGGTACAACGACAGTGGCATCGCCGACGCGTTCCCGGACGACTACTCCTCGCCGCGCGACCGCAACGGCCACGGCACCCACACCGCCAGCACCGCCGCCGGCATCCACGGCGTGCGGGCGACGTCGGGCAACCAGGACCTGGGCATGATCTCCGGCATGGCGCCGGCCGCGCGATTGGCGATCTACAAGGCGCTGTACGACAACGGTGCGGGCGGAGCGACCGGCACCGACATCGACATCGTGCACGCCATCGACGACGCGGTCGCGGACGGCGTCGACGTGATCAACTACTCGATCGGTGACGACACCGAGCGCTTCGGTGCCGTCGACGCGACGTTCTTCAACGCGGCCGCCGCCGGGGTCTTCGTCGCCGCCGCCGCCGGCAACTCCGGCCCGTTCGCCAACACCGTCGACAACTCGACGCCGTGGCTGACCACTGTGGCCGCGAGCACCACCGACCGGCAGAACACCCGCACGCTCACCCTCGGCGACGGCACCACCATCGCCGGTGTGGGCATGGGCGAGACCGGCGTCGGGCCGGCCCGCCTGGTCTTCGCGAAGGACAGCGCGGTCGACCCGGACGGCGCCTACGGTGCCGGCCTCTGCGCCGACGACACGTTGGACCCGGCCAAGGTCAAGGGCGCGATCGTGCTCTGCCTGCGCGGCGAGATCCCGCGTACCGACAAGAGCATCGAGGTGGCGCGGGCCGGCGGGGTCGGCATGGTGCTGTACAACGAAGAGCTGAACTCCCTGAACGCCGACGTGCAGGCCGTGCCGACAGTGCACATCAACGAGGTCGACCTGGCCACTGTCACCGCGTACGTCGGCAAGGGCAACGCCACGGCGACCATCTCGCCGAGCAAGCTGGAGACGGTCGAGGCTCCCGCCGTCGCCGCGTTCTCCTCGGCGGGCCCGTCGAACCTGAACGCCGGTGAGCTGCTCAAGCCGGACATCAGCGCGCCCGGTCAGGACATCATCGCCGCGTTCTCCCCGTCCATCGGCGGCAACGACTTCGCCCTGGAGTCGGGCACCTCGATGGCCGCGCCGCACATCGCCGGCATCGCCGCGCTGCTGCTGGCCAAGAACCCCGACTGGTCGCCGGCGGCGGTCCGCTCGGCGCTGATGACCAGCGCGGTGGACACCACCGACAAGGGCAACCCCATCAAGATCGGCACGTACGACGCCACTCCCATGAACTACGGCGCCGGTCAGGTGAAGCCGGGCAGCGCCTTCGACCCGGGCCTGGTCTACGACTCCAACCAGCAGGACTGGATCAAGTACCTGTGCGGGGTGTCCGCCGACCGGGGCAGCGACTACGGGCTCGCCGACCTGGACGGCTGCGACACGATCGGTGCGATCGACACCGCCCAGCTCAACTACCCGTCGATCTCGCTGGGCCGGATGGTCGGCAAGCAGAGCGTGACCCGTACGGTCACCAACGTCAGCGACAAGACCAGCACCTACACCTCGTCGGTGCAGGCCCCGCCGGGCTACAAGGTCACTGTCACCCCGAAGAAGATGCAGATCCGTCCGGGCCAGAGCGCCCGCTTCACCGTCGAGGTCACCAATTCCGGCGGCGCGTTCGACACCTGGGCCGACGGCTCGCTGACCTGGCGCGACCAGTTCAAGCACGCGGTACGCAGCCCGCTGGTCGTGCACAACTCCGGGCTGGTCGCCCCCGACGCCATCACCGGCACGGGCAGCTCCGGCAGCGTCCGGATCGCCGCCGAGGCCGGCTACAAGGGTCAGCTGATCTCCCAGCTGACCGGCCTGACCTCGGGTACCAGCACCACAGTGACCCTGAAGGGCGACGGGCCGAGCTGGGACTGGAGCACGTCGAACAACCTGCCGGTGCCGCTGCCCGCGTCGATCAGCCGGACCACCCTGCACGTACCGGCCGGCACCCGCAGCCCGGAGATCCACGTGACGTCGGCACGGCCCACCTGCTCCCACATCGACTGGGAGGACGAGGAGGGCGTGATGGAGTGCACCGAGTTCAGCCTCAACGTCTACGACAAGTCCGGGAAGTTCGTCACCGCCACTGCCAGCACCCGGATCGGCGCGAAGGTCGCCCTGCCCGACGGTGCCGGTGACTACATCGTGGTCGTCGAGCAGGAGTTCACCGAGAACATCAAGGACGAGGCCAACGCGTACACCATCACCAGCTACCTGCCGGGCGCGCCGGGCACCTCCACCGGCCGGGTCACCATCGACCCGAAGCAGCGCAGCGTGCAGCCGGGCGCGACGGCGAACCTGACACTGCGTTGGTCCGGGCTCGCCCCGGGGCAGCGTTACGTCGGGGTGTTGGAGTTCCGCAACGGTGACGGCTCGCTGAAGGTCGTGCCGGTCACCGTCCAGTCCTGACCCCGCTCCCCCGACCCGGCGGATCGGCGTGTGACTCAGGTCACCGCCGGTCCGCCGGATGACCGGCGGGAACCGCAGAGATGATCTGCTCGCCCCACGGTGATCGACGGCGGCGAGAACAAGACCCGGGGCGGCGGGAGCCCAACTCCCGTCCGCCCCGAACGTCTGCGCGGGCCCGTCGAATTCGTCGGCCGAACGGCGGAACTGGCCCAGTTACGCCGGCTCGTCGCCACCCCACCCTGCCTGATCCTGCTCGAAGGTGAGCCCGGAATCGGCAAGAGTCGGCTCGTCGCCGAGCTGCTCGCCGAACTCCCCGGGCGGCACCTCGTCGGCGAGTGCGACGACGTGCCCGAACCCTTCCCGCTCGGCGTGCTGCTGGACGCGATCCGGGGCTGCACCGAGCGACCTGGTCCACTCAGCCCGGTGGCCGGCGCCCTCGCGCCACTACTGCCCGAACTCGCCGACGTCCTGCCGGACGCGCCGCCCCCGTTGACCGACCCGGCGGCCGAGCGTCATCGCCTGTTCCGCGCCGTCGCGGCGGTGCTCGCCGCGCTGAGCCCCGCCACCCTCCTGCTCGAGGATCTGCACTGGGCGGACCCGGCGACCTGCGAACTCCTCGCGTACCTGAGCACCCACCCGGTGGACGGGCTGGCCGTGCTGCTGACCGCGCGGACGGCGACGCCGGGGAGCAGCACACCGATCCACGACGCCCTGGCGCGGACTCCCCCGTGGAGCGTCACGCGCGTCGCGCTCAGCCCGCTGGACGCCGATGACGTACGCCGGCTGGCGGCGCGCACCCTGCGGCTCGACGACCCGCCGCAGCAACTGACCGCCGCCCTGCTCGACCGCACCGCCGGTATCCCGTTCGTGGTCGAGGAGGTGCTGCGTACGCTCGCCGAGCGGGGCGGCGACCCGTTGGCCGACGACAGTGTCCCGTTCGTCCTCCGTGACGTGCTGCTCTGGCGGCTGCGCCCGCTCGACGAGGCCACCCGGGAGGTGCTCGGCGCGGCGGCCGTGCTGGGCATGACGCCCGATCAGCGCATCCTCGCCGCGGTGCTCGGCCTGGACCGGGTGGCGATCGGCGCGGCGTTGACCGCCGCACACCGGGCGGGCCTGCTGCACGACGCCGGGGACGGCCTGCGGTTCCGCCACGACCTGGCCCGACAGGTGGTCTACGACCTGGTGCCCCGGGAGAGCCGGGAGTGGCTGCACCTGCGGGTCGCGCGGGTGTTGGAGCAGGAACTGCCGAGACCGGTGGCCCAGCTGGCGCACCACTACCGTCGGGCCGGCAGCGGGGCCGACTTCGTCCGCAACGCCGAGGCGGCCGCCGACCTGGCCACCGAACGCGGCGACGACGCGACCGCCGCCAGCTTCCTGCTCCAGACGATGGACATCGCCGAGCTTCCCCGACCGGTACGGGTTCGACTCGCCGCCAAGCTGGGCCGGTCGGCCATCGACGGGCTCAGCCAGGCCGAGGCGATCCCGGTGCTGGAACGGCTGCTCGCCGACCGACGGCTGCCACCGGGCGCCCGAGGGGAGCTGGGCCTGGTGCTGGGTCGGATGCTGCGCCAGCAGGGCGAGGCGCTGCGCGGGTACACCGAGATCGAGCGTGCGGTGCCGTACCTGCGCGCGCCGCGCCGCAAGGCCCCGGCGCTCGCGGTGCTGGCGGCCCCCGACACCGTCGTGGGCCGGCACGTCGACGACCACCTGGCCCGTTGTACGGAGGCGGAGACCGCAGCGGCGGCCAGCGGGGATCCCGGGTCACACCTCGCGGTCCGCATCGCCCGGGCCTCGCTGCTGCTGGAGTTGGGCGACCCGGCGGCCTGGGCGATCATCACGGAGCTGCGGGCGTCCGCGGAGTTGGCCGATCGGCCGCGCGAACACGCCCGCGCCTGCCTGAACTGGGCGCAGGGCGCGCTGCACGCCGGTCATCCCGAGCAGGCCGAAGCGTTGCTGGCGGCCGGCCGGGCGCTGGTCGACGAGACCGGGTACGAGCGGCTGACGTCCCTGGTGGAGGCAACCCAGTTGTCACTGGACCGAGCCACCGGCCGGCTGGACGGTCTCGTCGAGCGGCTCCGTCGGCTGGTCGCCAGCGCCGAGCGGATGCCGGTCACCCTGCTGGACGCGCGGGCCGAACTGGCCACCGTGCTGGCGCTCACCGCCACCGCGAACGGCGGCACCGCGAACGCCGGCAGCGCCGCCGGCCTGGGCGACAGGACCGGCGGGCTGGACGAGGTGGAGGTGGCCGAACGGGCGCTGCGGGAGGTGGTGGTCGACGCCCGCCGAGTCGGTGCGATCTGGCCGCTGGTGCAGACGCTGTCGGCGCTGGCCCGACTGACAGTGACCAGGCAGCCGGACGAGGCC
>NZ_JAGPXZ010000020.1:0-21123 GCF_018070305.1 Micromonospora sp. M51
GGGGAGGTCCCGATGCGCGACGCGGATCGGCTGGTAGAGCAGCAGTACGCGATGCTTCTGCGTCGGGACGTGGCCCGGTTGCCGGATCTCTACGCACCGGAGGCGTTCTACGCCATGCCGGGCGTGACGGTCCGTCCGATCGAGCTGCCCGCGCTGCTGCGCACCTGGACCGGCGCTTTCGGAGATCTGCGGGTCGACCCGATGGGTTCGGTCCGCACCGGCGGGGGCGCGGCGGTCGAGCTGCGGCTGACCGGCACCCACACCGGCACCCTGCATTCCCCGTACGGCACCGTCGCTCCCACCGGCCGGGTGGTGAGCTGGGAGGTGGCCGACGTGGTCCGGGCCCGCAAGGGCCGGATCACCGCCTGGCGTTCCTACTTCGACTGGAGTCAGCTTCTCGACGCGCTCGGCGTGCAGCTGGGGGGACTTTCCCGGGCCGTGCAGCACGACGCGCTCGCCCTTCCGGTCTGATCTGCCGCCGACCGGTCCAGCGGGGTCACCCGACCCGGTGGCTCAGGATGCGGACATCGCCGTGCCGACCGCGCGTTCCCCGTCGCCGCCCGTACGCTCAACATCCATGACCGCCGAGCAGTTGATCTCCTTTGCCCGTGGGGCTCCCTCGCTGGACATCGTCGATGTCGAGGGGCTCAAGGCCGCCGCCGTCCGCGCCTTCGACGCCGACCCCGCGGGGGTGACGGCGTACGGCACCTCCGTCGGGTACCTCCCGCTGCGGAAGTGGATCGCCGAGAAGCACGGGGTCGAGGCCGACCAGGTGCTGGTCACCAACGGGTCTCTCCAGGCCGACGCGTTCCTCTTCGACCACCTGGTCCGCCCCGGCGACGCGGTGGTGGTGGAGCGCCCGACGTACGACCGGACGCTGCTCAACCTCCAGCGGATGGGCAGCGAGCTGCACGGCATCTCGGTCCAGCCGGATGGTCTGGACACTGCCGAGCTGCGCAAGCTGCTGGAGTCCGGGGTCCGGCCCCGGCTCGCGCACGTCATCCCGAACTACCAGAACCCGGCCGGCATGACGCTGTCGCTGGAGAAGCGCCGGGAGCTGCTCGACCTGGCCGCCGAGTACGAGTTCACGATCTTCGAGGACGACCCGTACGCGGACATCCGCTTCCGTGGTGAGGCGCTGCCGTCGATGCTCTCGCTGGACACCCGCAACGTGGTGGTGCACGCGTCGAGCTTCACCAAGACGGTCTGCCCGGGTGTGCGGGTGGGTTACCTGGTCGGCCCGGCCGACCTGATCGCCGCCATCGCGAAGAACGCGACGAGCCTCTACATCTCCCCCGGGATGGTGTCCCAGGCGATCGTGCACCAGTTCTGCGTCTCCGGTGACATCGACCGCTCGATCGAGACGGTCCGGGCGGCGCTCGGCGAACGGGCCCAGGTGCTCGCCGAGTCGTTGCGCCGGCACCTGCCGCAGGCGCGGTTCGTGGAGCCCGACGGTGGCTACTTCCTGTGGGTGGAGTTCCCGCAGGACGTGTCTGTCGACCGGCTCGCCCCGGCGGCGGCCGAGCGCGGCGTCGCCGTGGTCAAGGGCAGCGACTTCATGGTGGACGGCGGGCGGCACGCGCTCCGGCTGGCCTTCTCGGCGGTGACCGCCGACCGGATCGACGAGGGCGTCCGGCGGCTCGCGGAGGCCGTCGAGGCCGTCCGGGACTGACATTATCTGTCGGGTTCCCGACAGAACGACGGTGCCGGCCGTCCCGGGGCTCCCCTCCGGGCGGCCGGCTGGCCCACAATGCTGCGAGCGTCACCCCGTCAGCTGCGGACATCACCGCCCGGTCCCCGGGCCGGCCCCGCCCGGGTGGACGCGGCAGCACAACCTCCCGCCCCCACAGGTGCCGGGCGGGCCGTGTCGTCCCCCGCACACCCCCCGATGCGGCCCGGCCCGCCCGGCGCCGCCCCCCACGCGACCGCCGTCACACCGGTCCTCGACGCCGGTCGGCGTAGCCTGCAAGCCGCAGCTGAGCGCGGGAGGTGACGCGATGACGGATCGGACAGAGCGGGACCGGACGGCACCGTCGGCCACCGGTCGGGTGCTGCGACCCCGGGCGTGGCCCTCCCCGGTGCGGGCGATGACCCGCATCCTCAACGCCGACGGCTCGCCGCCCGTCCCGGCACCGACCGGCCCCGGCCGCAGCGCGGTGGTCGACTGCGCGCTCTACGTCGACGGCAAACGGCAGCCCGGCGACTGGACGTACGCGGACGCGCTGGCCGCGGCCCGCCGCGAGGAGCACGGCTTCGTCTGGATCGGTCTGCACCAGCCGGAGCTGGCCGAGATGACCGCCATCGCGGAGACGTACGGCCTGCACGAGCTGGCGGTCGAGGACGCGGTCAAGGCCGAGCAGCGCCCCAAGCTGGAGCGGTTCGGCGACGTCGTCTTCCTGGTGCTGCGTACCGCCCGGTACTGCGAGCACACCGAGCTGACCGAGAACTCCGAGGTGGTGGAGACCGGGCAGGTGATGCTCTTCATCGGCCCGAACTTCGTGATCAGCGTCCGGCACGGGGACGCCTGCCGACTCGCCCCGATCCGCGCCGACCTGGAGACCAAGCAGGAGTTGCTGCTGCACGGCCCGTGGGCGGTGGCGTACGGGGTGACCGACCGGGTGGTCGACCTCTACCTGGAGGTGGCCGACCAGATCGAGGACGACCTGGACATGCTGGAGGCGGAGGTCTTCGACCGGCACGGCCACGGCCGGATCCAGCGGATCTACCAGATGAAGCGGGAGCTGGTGGAGTTCAAGCGGGCGGTGGTGCCGCTGCAACGGCCGCTGATGACGCTGACCTCGCAGGTCAACCGGGACGTGCCCAAGGAGATCCGCAAGTACTTCCGGGACGTGCAGGACCACCTCAGCCGCACCGTGGAACAGGTGAACTCCTACGACGACCTGCTGAACTCGATCCTCCAGGCGCGGCTGGCCCAGGTCACCGTCGACCAGAACAACGACATGCGCAAGATCGCCGCCTGGGCAGGCATCGCCGCGGTGTGGACCGCCATCGCCGGCATCTACGGGATGAACTTCGACAACATGCCCGAGCTGAGGATGACGTACGGCTATCCCGTCGTCCTGGCCCTCATGCTCGGCGTCTCGCTGGCCCTCTACCGTTGGTTCCGCCGCAACGGCTGGCTCTGACCGTGACGCGGAAGCGCCGACGAGCGGGGGGACCCACTCGTCGGCGCTTCACGCGCTGTCGCTGACCTCAGCGGCGGCCGTTGGTGCGGGCAGTGTCCTTGCCCAGCGCCTTGGTGAGGTCGTCGGTCGGCCGGCCGGAGACGTCAGTGGCGCCCTCGGCGACCGACGGGACCTTGTCGGTCGGGCGGACACCGGTCTGCTTGGCCGGGGCGGTGGTGCTGGCGCTGGAACCGCCGGCCACCGCCGAGCTGCCCGCGCCGGTCATCCCCGCCGCGCCGGAGATGGCGGAACCGTCCGACCCCTTGGCGGCGGACGGCGTACGGACCTCGATCGAGTCGACCTCGTCGCGCATCGGCTCCAGGGTGCTGCGGGTCGGGTCGTACTCGGCCCACTCCTGCTGCTCCCGACGGCGGCGCAACGCGACCGCGCCGGCCAGGCCGGCGATGGCCCCCGCCGCCAACAGGCCGGTCATCATCGAGCCGCGACGACGCGGCTGCTTCTTCTTACCGGTGATCCGCATGGTCTTCGACTTGGCCTTCCTGGTCAGCGGCCCTGCCTGAGCGGCGCCGTCACGAGCTGCCGCCGCCAGCGGTGCCAGCGTGGTGAGAGTCGTGCCCCAGCCGGTCGCCGCGCGGTCGCGTACCTTCACCGCGGTCGGCCCGACGTAGCCCCGGGCCACCTGGACCCGCGGGCCGACGGTCGCGCCGGCGCCCTTCGCGGCGTGGTTGGCTGCCTGCATCAGGTGGCTGATGCTCTGGTTCAGCTCGGCCTTCGCCAACTGCGCCTGGGACTGCCGCCGCCCGAATCCAAACACGGTCCTACCTCCTGGGAGTTGTTCCTTCGTCATCCTCCACCTTCGGATGCCTCCGCGATGCCAGATCGGGCACATGGGAGGATCCGCATGGAACTGACCAACGAGTGAGGAGTACCCGTGGCCGAGGCTGTCTACGCCACCCTGCACACCAACGCTGGCCCGATCCGGCTGGAGCTCTTCCCCAACCACGCGCCGAAGACCGTCCGCAACTTCGTCGACCTGGCCGAGGGCAACCGTGAGTACACCGACCCGCGCACCGGTCAGCCGGGCAACGGTCCGTACTACGACGGCACCATCTCGCCCCGGGGGAGCCGCGGTGTCTGGGTCCAGATGGGCGACCCGACCGGCACCGGTCGGGGCGGGCCGGGCTACAAGTTCGCCGACGAGTTCCACCCGGAGCTGCGGTTCGACCGTCCCTACCTGCTGGCGATGGCGAACGCCGGACCGGGCACCAACGGTTCGCAGTTCTTCATCACCGTGTCCCCGACGCCGCACCTCAACAACCGGCACACCATCTTCGGCCAGGTCGCCGACGAGGAGTCGGTGAAGGTCGTGGACTCGATCGCGAACACCCCGACCGGCCCGAGCGACCGTCCGCTCCAGGACGTCGTCATCGAGCGGGTCGAGATCGAGCGGTCTGCTTCCTGAGCGACCGGCGAGGTACCTTTGCTCGCATGATTGAGCGCTCCGGAGCATGGCCGGTGGACCGCGCGGCGGCGGACGGAGGGTCGGCCCGGTGAGCGAGTCGCCACCGACCACCCCGGTCTGCTACCGGCACCCCGGTCGGGAGACCTACGTCCGCTGCACCCGCTGCGACCGGCCGATCTGCCCGGACTGCATGCGGGAGGCCTCGGTCGGGCACCAGTGCCCGGAGTGCGTCAACGAGGGGCGTCGCAGTGTCCGGCCGGCGCGTACCGCCTTCGGCGGCGGTACGGCCGGCCGGCACGGCTATGTCACCAAGGGCCTCATCGCCCTGAACGTGCTGCTCATGCTGCTCTCCATCGCCTCGGACCGGGGTGGGGACGCGGCGGTGGGCGGTTCCGGCTTCGGCGGCCTCATGGGTGGCAGCACCCCGCTGACCAACTGGGGTTCGGTGCTCGGGCTGGCGTTCTTCCCGGACGGCACGC
The DNA here is from genome assembly GCF_018070305.1 of Micromonospora sp. M51. Lineage (NCBI taxonomy): Bacteria > Bacillati > Actinomycetota > Actinomycetes > Micromonosporales > Micromonosporaceae > Micromonospora > Micromonospora sp. M51. The sequence goes on from NZ_JAGPXZ010000020.1 coordinate 5,088, forward strand.
TCGGTGGCATCGCCGACGGCGAGTGGTACCGGCTGGTCACCGCGATGTTCCTGCACTACGGCGTGATCCACCTGCTGCTGAACATGTGGGCGCTGTGGGTGCTCGGCCGGTCGTTGGAGGCCAACCTCGGGCCGCTGCGCTTCGGCGCGTTGTACCTGATCGCGGGCTTGGGCGGTAACGTCGCCGCCTACCTGTTCAGCGCGCAGAACTCGGCCACGGCCGGCGCGTCGACGGCGGTCTTCGGCCTCTTCGCCGCGCTGATCATCATCGAACGCAAGCTGGGTCGGGACATCTCTCAGGTGATCCCGATCCTGGTGATCAACCTGGTGTTCACGCTGACCGTGCCGGGCATCTCGATCCCCGGGCACCTGGGCGGGCTGGCGGTCGGCGCGTTGATGGCGTTGGTGCTCGCGTACGCGCCGCGTGGTCGGCGGACGCTGGTGCAGGTCGCCGGTGGGGCGATCATCCTGGCGGTGCTGCTCGCGCTGGTCCTCTTCCGCACCGCCCAACTGCTCAGCTGACAGATCAGCTGACCGGGCGGGCGGCCCGCAGGGCGGCGGCCACCTCTTCCGGGGTGGCCCCCAGGTCGTAGCGGCCGAACAGGTGCAGCGAGTTGCCCGCGTCGATCTCCAGGGTCTCGCTGGTCAGCCCCAGCCGGGGTCGTCGGTCGACGGCGATGGCCTCGACCGCCGACCAGGGCAGCAGCCGCCGCCCGGCGAAGCCGTGGATGACGGTGAGCCCCGCCGGGTCGACCGCCAACCGGACCGGCGCGACCAGGTCACGTACCGCCCAGCCGGCCAGCGCCGCGGCGGCCAGGGCGGCCACCGTCAGGCGGACCGGGTCACCGTCGGCGAAGAGCAACCCGAGCGCGACGAGCAGGACGGCACCGGCCAGCTTCGCCGCCGGGAGGGTCGACGGCACTCGCCACTGTCGTACCGGGGAGGTCTCATCCACCCGCCCAGCATGCCAGCGGCCCCCGGATTCCGGCACCTCGTGCAGGTGTGGCCGGACGGTCGGTCCGGGGACGACGTAGGATCGGGGCAGCCCAAGTTACCGGGGAGTAAACATGAGTGACGCGGTCATCGTCGGCGCGGTTCGTACCCCGGTCGGGCGGCGCAAGGGCAGCCTCGCCAGCGTCCACCCCGTCGACCTCTCGGCGCACGTCCTGCGCGCCCTCGCCGAGCGCACCGGGCTCGACCCGGCCCAGGTCGACGACGTCTTCTGGGGCTGCGTGTCGCAGGTCGGCGAGCAGTCGTGGAACATCGCCCGCAACGCCGTGCTCGCCGCCGGCTGGCCCGAGTCGGTGCCCGGCACCACACTGGACCGGCAGTGCGGCTCCAGCCAGCAGGCCCTGCACTTCGCCGCCGCGACGGTGCTCTCCGGCCAGGCCGACCTGGTGGTCGCCGGTGGAGTCGAGTCGATGACCCGGGTGCCGATGGGCTCCAGCGTGGCCGGCGGTATGCCGTTCAGTGACCAGTTGCGCGCCCGCTACCGGGGCGTCGAGGGCTTCGCCGACGACGCTCCGCTGCCGTTCAACCAGGGGGTCGGGGCCGAGCTGATCGCCCAGCGGTGGCGCCTCTCGCGTACCCAGCTCGACGAGTTCGCGCTGGCCAGCCACGAGAAGGCGGCCGCCGCACAGGACGCCGGCGCGTTCGACCCGGAGCTGGCGGCGGTGCCGCTCGCCGACGGCGGCAAGTTCGCCGCCGACGAGGGCATCCGCCGGGAGACCTCCCTGGAGAAGCTGGGCGAGCTGGCGACCCCGTTCCGCGCCGACGGCGTGGTGACCGCCGGTTCCGCGTCCCAGATCTCCGATGGCGCCGCGGCCCTCGCGGTGACCACCTCCGACTGGGCCAGCCGGCACGGCCTTCGCCCACTGGCCCGGATCCACACCGCCGTGGTCGCCGCCGACGACCCGGTCACCATGCTCACCGCGCCCATCCCGGCCACCGCGAAGGCGCTGCGCCGCGCGGGGCTGGGCATCGAGGAGATCGGGGTGTACGAGGTGAACGAGGCGTTCGCGCCGGTGCCGCTGGCCTGGCTGGCGGAGACCGAGGCCGACCCGGAGCGGCTCAACCCGCGCGGCGGGGCGATCGCCCTCGGTCATCCGCTCGGCGGCTCCGGTGCCCGGATCATGACCACCATGCTCCAGCACATGCGCGACAACGGGATCCGCTACGGCCTGCAGACCATGTGCGAGGGCGGTGGCATGGCCAACGCCACCATCGTCGAGCTGGTCTGACTCGCGGTCGGAAAAGACGTGGCCCCGGCCGGGAAGGGCCACCTAGGGTGCCCAGTGTGACGACGATCTCCGGTGAGCGCGCCCCCGACTGGTCCGACGAACGGTGGCAGATGCGGGCCCGCTCCTGGGTCGACGCGCAGCTGAGCCGGGCCGGTCGCCGGGTGACCGGGCTGGTGGAGCCTCGGGAGCGGCCCTGGTCGCTGGTCTGGCGGGTGCCCACCGACGACGGCCCGGTCTGGTTCAAGGCCAACAACCCCGGCACCGTGCACGAGGCGGTCCTGATCACGACGCTCGCCGAGTTGACGCCCGACCGGGTGCTGACGCCGATCGCTGTGGACCCGGAGCAGGGCTGGTCGCTGCTGCCCGACGGCGGCGAGTCGTTGCGCGACGTGCTGGCGCGCGACAGTGATCTGGCGCACTGGGAGCGGGCGCTGCCCGGGTACGCGGCGCTGCAACTGGCGAGCGCCCCGCAGGCCGACGAGCTGGTCGCCCGGGGTGTGCCGGACCAGCGGCCGGAGGTGCTGGCCGACCTCTTCGTCGAGCTGCTCGACGACCGCGAGGCGTTACTGATCGGTGCCGAGAGCGGGCTGAGCCCGGAGATGCACGAGCGGTTGCGGGCCGAGGTGCCGTCGTACGCGCAGCGGTGCCGGCGGCTCGCCGTCATCGGCATCCCGGCCACCGTGCAACTCGCCGACCTGCACGACGGCAACGTCTTCGCGGGTCGGGACGGCTACCGCTACTTCGACTGGGGTGACGCCTCGGTGGCGCACCCGTTCGGCACCTTGCTGGTAACCCTGCGTGCCGTCGCGGACGCCAGGAAGCTCGCCACCGACGACGCCCAACTGGTTCGGTTGCGAGACGCCTACCTGGAGGCGTGGACCGACCGGTACGACCGGCGGACCCTGGTGGAGGCCGCCGACCTCGCGATCGCCCTGGGGCCGGTGAGCCGGTCGCTCTCCTGGCGTCGCGCGCTGGACACGGCGGCGGAGCCCCGCGCCGAGTACGCCGCCGCGGTTCCGGGATGGCTGGAGGAGCTGTTCGCCGCCAGTCCACTTCAGCCCACCGTCTGACCACTACCCGTCCGAGTCGAAAATCGGACAGGCAGTGCGACTGGCGGCGTGGAACTTCCAAAAAAGCTCCGTGACCCACGTCACCCCGCTGGGGACGTCGTTGGGCAGGTCATGGACGTCTTCTCCCGAACGTTCCTTCCGGCCGCCGCCGAGGCTGGCCTGGCCGTGCAGACGGTGAGCCGGCACATGCCGGTCTTCCGCCGCTGCGTCGGCTCCGGTGACGCCACCATCCTGGTCACCCGTTGCAGCCGCCCCGACCGCCCGGTCACCGGCGACTACCTGTTGCTGCTCACGCACCGCCGACTGGTGGTGACCCAGCAGACCCGCCTCCTGCACCGACTGCGCCTGCACCTCAACACCGAGCTCCGCGAGCTGAGCAACGTCACCTGGAGCCCGGACCCGCGGTTGCAGTCGGTCGAGATGGCGGCCACCGCGATCGACGGGATCCGTGAGCGGTTCCTGATCCGGACCAGTCACCCGAAGCAGGTCTGGCAGCTCGACGCGTTGCTCAACCAGGCGTTCCGGACCCGCCTGCGGCCAACCGGCGCGCGGGTCGTCGCCAGCATCGGTGACACGCCGGCCGCCGCGCGGCCCGGGATGTTCGCTCCGTCCTGGTGAGCTGACGCCCCGTCGGGCTTCGCACCGCCTTTACCGAACTCGAACACGCACCGATCGCACCCGGCCCACCGGGTCGGCAATCATGGGCCGGTGACCGCCGAAACGCCGCATCGCGGGCTCGTCCTCGTCGTGGAGGACGAGCCGGCCATCGCCGACCTGGTCCGGCTCTACCTCACCCGGGACGGGTTCGGCGTCCACCTGGAACGTGACGGCGAGGCCGGTCTGAGCGCGGCCCGCCGGTTGCGTCCGGTGGCCTGCGTGCTGGACATCGCGCTGCCGGGCCTCCCCGGCACCGAGATCTGCCGCCGGCTGCGCGAGGCCGGCGACTGGACTCCGGTCATCTTCCTCACCGCCCGCGACGACGAGGTGGACCGGATCATCGGCCTGGAGTTGGGCGCCGACGACTACGTCACCAAGCCGTTCAGCCCACGGGAGCTGGTCGCCCGGGTGCGCGCCGTGCTGCGCCGGACCGCCGGTGGCCCGGAGGCCGCGGACCGGGCACGTGTCGTCGGCCCGGTGACGCTCGACCCGGCCCGCCGTACGGTCACCGCCGCCGGCGCCCCGGTGCAGCTCACCTCCACCGAGTTCGATCTGCTCGCCCACCTGATGGCCCGGCCCGGCCGGGTCTTCACCCGGGAGGAGCTGCTGGCCGGGGTCTGGGGGTACGCGGCGCACGCCGGCACCCGGACGGTGGACGTGCACGTCGCCCAGGTACGCGCGAAGCTCGGGCCGGCCAGCGTGATCCGCACCCATCGCGGGGTGGGGTACGCGGTCGATGCGTGATCACCGTGGGCACGTCGAGTCGCCGACCATGGCCCTGCCGGTGGTCGGCGCCACCCCACCCGCTGCACCGCGACGAGGCCGGTTCGGCCGTACGCTGACCGCCCGCGCGGTGCTCGTCACCTGTGCGGTGGCGCTGGTGTCGGTGCTGGTCACCGCCATCGTGGCGGTGCCGTTGGCGATCCGTGGCGTGCAGCGGGGCGAGCAGGAGGCGCTCGCCGCCCAGGCCCGGCTCGCCGCCGAGGTGCTGCGGACCCGCCTCGACCGGGGTCGCAGCGCCGACGAGGAACGCCTCATCCAGCAACTGCGCGACCAGGGCATCGACGCGTACCTGATCAGGCGCGGTGCCGCCGACCGGCCGGGTCTGCCTCCCCGGGTGGTGCAGCGGATCGGGCAGGGCCGCAACGTGTCGGCTCGCCGTTCGGTCAACGGTGAGTGGGCACTGGTCGAGGGTCGGGCGCTGGCCGGCGGCAACGGGGTGGTGCTCTCCCGCCCGTTGGCCACCGGGCTGTGGGCGCGCGTGCTGCTCAGTCTCTGGTTGCCGCTGCTGGCCGGGTTGACCGCCGGTGTGGTGGCCGGGCTGCTGCTGGCCCGCCGGCTGGCCCGGCCGATCCGTGTCGCGGCCACCGCCGCCGCCCGGCTGCGTGCGGGTGACCGCGCCGTCCGGGTGCCGGTCGAGCCGCCGGACGAGGTCGCCGACCTGGCTGAGGCGTTGAACGGGCTGGCTGCCGCGCTGGCCACCAGTGAGGGCCGGCAGCGGGAGTTCCTGCTCTCCGTCTCGCACGAGCTGCGCACCCCGCTGACCGCGATCCGGGGGTACGCCGAGGCGCTCGCCGACGGGGTGCTCGGTGCCGACGACACGGTGGACACCGGCCGGACGGTGCTGGCCGAGGCGCAGCACCTGGACCGGTTGATCGGTGATCTGCTGGCGCTGGCCCGGCTGGAGGCCGCCGACTTCCCCCTTGAACCGGTGCCGGTGGACCTGACCCAGCTGGCGGTGGACGCGGAACCGACCTGGGTCGCTCGGTGCGCGGCGGTGGGCGTGCCGTTCCGGGTGGAGACGCCAGGTCGGCCGGTGCCCGGGTACACCGATCCGGGGAGGATCCGGCAGGTGCTGGACGGGTTGCTGGAGAACGCGCTGCGGGTCGTACCCCCGGGGTCGCCGGTGGTGCTCGCGGTCCGGCCGGCCGGCGCGGACCCGGCGCACGGCGGCGTGTTCGAGGTCCGCGACGGCGGGCCCGGCTTCACCGACGACGACCTGGCGGTGGCCTTCGAACGCGGCGCGCTGCACGAGCGGTACCGGGGCGTGCGCAAGGTGGGCAGCGGCCTGGGGTTGGCGCTGGCCGCCGGACTGGTCCGCCGGTTGGGCGGGGAGATCACCGCGGGGCACGCGCCGGAGGGCGGTGCCGCCTTCACGGTCCGGCTGCCCGGTGATCCTTACCTGACCCGAACATCGGCTTGACGCTCCGCTCGTCGTTCCCAGGAAGGCTGAGGGCTCCACTGACGAGAGGGAGAGTCATGCCACGTTGGGGTATCGCCACCGGCACCACGGCACTGCTCGCGGCGGTCGCGCTCGGCGTCAGCGGCTGCGGCGCGGCCGAGGTGGCCAGCCAGCCCGCCCGGGACACCGCCGTCGAGGTCGCCGCCGCCATGGGAGTCGAGGGTCAGGCGCTGACCGCGATGGGCTTCGACGCCGACGACCTGGACGTACTGACCGTCGCCGCACCGGCCACCCCGACGCCGGGCGGATCCCCCGCCGCCCAGGAGAAGGGCCGGGAGAAGCGCGGCGAGGAGTGGCGCAAGCGGCGCCAGGCCCGCGTGCTGCTGCGGAAGAACACCCTGCACGGTGAGGCGGTGGTGAAGACGAAGGACGGCGGTACGCGGACCGTCGCCGTGCAGCGCGGTGAGGTGACGGCGATCGACGGCGACTCGATGACCGTCAAGTCCTCCGACGGCTTCACGATGACCTGGACCTTCGGCGATGACCTGCGGGTCGTCGAGCGGCGGGCCACCGTGCAGCCGAGCGAGGTCAAAGTCGGCGCGACGCTCGGCGTCGCCGGCGCCAAGGACGGCGACAAGGGCGTGGCCCGGCTGATCCTCGTTCCCCGCGCCAAGTGAGCGCAGGGGCCCTGGTCGACGCCAGGGCCCCTGCCCCCACTCAGTAGACGCGGGAGCCGATGAAGTCGTCGTGTCCGTAGCCGACCGGGTTCGCGGCGGTACGGGCTTCGAACGACCACTGCTGTCGGCTGCTGCTGGAGCAGGTCGCCAACCGCAGGCGGGAGCTGCCCAGCAACGGGTTGTCGAACGCCACGCAGAGGTTGCTCGCGGCGGCCGGCCTGATCTGGTTGCCGGAGAAGACGAACTGCTGCGCGCCGGTGCCGTTGCAGTCGTAGATGTTGACGGCGGTGCCGGCGGTCATCGAGCTGTTGGCGACGTCCAGGCACCGGTCGTGGGACAGCTCCGAGTGCAGGGACCGCCGGGCCGAGTCGTACCAGAAGCCCTGGTTGCGCCCGCCGTGGCAGGAGTACGGCTGCTGCACGGTGCCGTTGCGGGAGTCGTAGCCCTTGCCGTCGACGCAGGTGCCGGTGGTGAGGTTGCGCAACTGCTTGAACTCCATCAGCCCCGGGTAGAGCACACCACTGCCGGTGCTGGCCGGGTCGACGCAGCTGGCCCGCGTCTGCCCGGAGTTCCAGAACTGGGTGATGCACTGGGCGAACATGCCGTGCCCACGGGCGTTGGGGTGGAACGACTGGCGGGCGGCGTTCTCGTTCCAGATGCCGACCTCGATGTACAGGCCGCGTACCGACGTGTTGTCGGTGCACACCTCGTGCCCGTGGAAGAGCCGGCTGGCGTCCAGGTAGCGGGTGCCGGTGTTCGCCGCGGCCGACCGCAGCGCCGACTCGAACATCGGCACCGCCTTGTTCCGGGCGAACGCCGCGTCGGCCAGGTAGAGCAGGCAGCCGCCGGCGTACCAGCCGGGGAAGTTGGGGTTGTCCTCGACGTCGGGGCTGCCGGGGCTCGGGTACGACATCAGCACCAGCTCGTAGTCCGAGCGCAGGTAGCCGGCCTTGGTCATGGTCTGCCGGATGTCGGTGAGCGCCGACTCCACCGCCTGTCGGCTGCCGTCGGTGCGGATCGTCCACTGGTCGGTGTAGGTGGGGTAGCAGGCGCCCTGGAAGAACACCCTGCGGACGGCGCAGTCGGTGGCGACCGGACCGAACTGGATGGTGCCGTCACCGTTCGCGCCGACCACCACCCAGATCAGCTTCACGTGCGTGTTGCGTGCCTTGATGCCCAGGTAGTCGCCCTGGTTCAGTTCGTTGTGCTGGGTGGGGCCGCCGGCGATCAGGTTCCAGGGGGTGGCACCGGAGCAGGCGATGTTGTACTGCGCGTCCGAGGTGATGCCGGTGCGGAACACCGCCTGGTCGTACGAGCGGTCGCACCAGTTGCCGTCCTGGTGGGTGCCGGGGACGTAGTTGCCGACCCCCTCACCGGAGATCTCGCTGTCACCCATGGTGATCAACGCGGTGCGGCGTTGTTCGATCGGGCGGATCGCGGGGCTGCCGTAGAGGGCGGTCGCCTCGGCGGCCCGGATGGCTTCGAGGTTGGCGGGGAGTGGTTGGACGGTCGGTCGGTCGGCGGCACTGGCGGGGGTGGCCGGTCCGGCGAGCACGGTGACCGCAGCCACGGTGGCCACCGAACGACGTCCCCGACCGCCCACCGACGCGCCGCCGGCAGCCGCTGGTGCGGGGTCGTCCGAGCGGCGGCGGAAGAGCGCGTCCAACCAGAGGCCGGCGAGGGGCACGGCGAGCACCACGGCGTAGAGCAGCAGCCGGTTGCCCCACGGCTGCCACTTGATCATCGCGGTGTGCAGCAGCACGGCGGTCAGCACCACCACCGCGTACGCCCGCAGCGACCCGGCCCGCTCGGGGGCGATCTGCCGTGGCCGGCCGAGCGCGATCACCGCGCCGATCACCGCCAACACCCCGGCCAGCGGAAACGCCACCCGGTCCTCGTCCGGGTACCAGGCCGGCTCCGGGAAGAGTTCCCGGCCGAAGGTGATCGCACGGTCCTGCGGATCGACCCCGATCGCCTCGGCACCACTGATGATCACTTCGGCCCCGGCCCGGCGCAGCGGCGCCAGCGGCGTGTCGAACGCGGTGTGCCCGATCCGCAGCGCGTTGACCACCACCGACGCCGGGTCGTGCCGCTCCATCGGGATCGACTCGCGCAGCCGGGGTGGCCCCAGCGGGTGGCCGAACTCGACTGTCACCCGGGCCAGGAACGGGCCGACCACCACGGCCGCGACCACCAGGATCAGCACCGAACCGCCGACCGTGCGGGCCAGCCCGCCGACCGGCCGGGACCGCCGAGCCGCGCCCTCCGCCGCCGGCTCGGTCGCCGCCGCGCTCCCGGTCCGGGCCAGCCGCAGCTGGGCCAACCCCCAGAGCACCAGCAGCGGACCGACAGCGATCAGGCCGCTGGTCTTCGTCACCGCGGTCAGCCCGGTAGCCGCCCCCAGCCCGAGCAGCGTGCCCCAGCCGGTCCGTCGACGCAGCCCGTCCAGCGCCAGGGTCGCCGCACAGGCCACCCACGCCGCGCAGACCAGGTCGGTCTGCGTGCTGGTCGCCTGGAGCACCACCATCGGCGTGGTCGCCAGCACGGACGCGGTGAGCAACTGGGCCCGCCGGCCACCGCCGAGCTGAGCCGTGATCCGTGCGGCCACCAGGAGGCAGACCACCCCGGCCACCCACTGCACCAGGTTGTACAGGTGGTCCCCGCCGCTGAGCAGGCGCAGGTGCAGCAGCAGGTACTCGGCCCCCGGCGGGATGGTCACCTGCCGGTGGATGGCCGTCGGCCAGAAGTCCAGGTCACCCTGGGCCACCCAGTGCTCCACCTTCGGCAGGTGGTACGTCTGCGAGTCGAAGTTGTTCGGCTCGGCCAGCAGCGCGACCAGCAACTCCACCAGGACCAGCCCGCCGATCGTGGCGGCGAGGAGCCGCTCGCCCGGTCGGGCCGTACGCCAGGTGTCGACCGCCGCGGCGAGCAGACCGGCAGGCCCCCGACCGGCCCGGGGCGGCGCGGGCGCGGGCTCACCGCGCTCGGCGGTCGGGGCGGACACCTCGGAGCCACCGCCGGACACCACCGCGCCGACCGGCACCGCCAGCGGCACGGCGGCCGCCGACTGCCCGAGGCGGGTCTCCCGTCGCCAGCGCAGACCTGCCGCCAGCGCGGCAGCGACCAGGAAGAACAGCCAGGCGACGGCGAATGCGGGCCGGGTCAGCGCGTGGGTCGCGCCGAGCACCTCGACGACGAGCACCGCGTACGCCCCGGCGAGCAGGACGGCGCTCACCACGGCGAGCCGCAGCGGTGCCACGGTGCCCACCGTGCGTGGCCTCGCCGCGACGGTGAGCAGGAGCACCGCGGCGGCGGGAACCACCGCGAGCAGGGAGCCGGCAGCCGACATGGCGGAAGTAAACACCATTGATCTGAACCCGCCACGTCGACTGCCCCGCAGTGGCGGTAGGTGATGAACAAACCAACCAGGCTAGGCTATGGCCGACGTGTTGCCGCCACCGTGGAGATCCCCGTGAAGCTCTCGATCCTCATGCCGGTCTACAACGAGGAAGAACGCATCGCGGATGCCCTCAAGCAGGCACTGGCGGTTGACTATCCCTGTGAGGTCGAGCTTGTCGTCGTCGACGACGGCAGCCGGGACGGCACCGGGGAGGTCCTCGGTCGCGCCGACGACGCCCGCCTGCGGGTCATCACCCATCAGCGCAACGCCGGCAAGGGTGCCGCCATCAAGACGGCGGTCGACAACGCCGAGGGCGATTACATGGTCATCCTCGACGCTGACCTGGAGTACGACCCGCAGGACATCCCCAAGCTGCTCGACCCGGTGCTCGACGGGCGGGCCACCGTGGTCTACGGCAACCGCACCTTCGGCAGCCACAGCGCCTACAGCTTCTGGTACGTGATGGGCAACAAGGGCGTCACGATGGCGGCGAACGTGCTGTTCAACTCCTACATCGGCGACCTGGAGACCTGCTTCAAGCTGATGCCGGTGGCGCTCTACCGGTCACTCGAGGTGCGCTCGCGCGGCTTCGGCATGGAGGCCGAGGTGACCGGCAAGCTGCTGCGTCGCCGGATCCGGCCGTACGAGGTGCCGATCAGCTACCGGGCGCGCGGCCGGGAAGAGGGCAAGAAGATCACCTGGAAGGACGGCGTCGAGGCGATCTGGATCCTCGGGCGCGAGCGCGCTCGTCGCCGCCCCACCGCCTCAGCCGCCAACTGACCCCAGGAACGCGCTGATCGACCGCCGCAGACCGTCGGCGTCCAGACCATGCCACCGGGCGTGGTCGGCCGGATTCCCGTACCGTCGCAGGTCGGTCTGGCCCACCCCGAGGGCGAGCAGTCGATGCGGTACGTCCGCCAGCGCCCGACTGACGAGCGCGCTCGACGTCCCCGCCAGGTACGGCTCGACCAGCACCACATCGGTGTCGACGAGCGCCCGCAGCCCCCGCGTGTCGAACGGCCGGGGCGTGTGGGTGTACGCCACCGTCACGTCCATCCCCTCCGTCGCCGCCACTGTGGGGTCGAGCATCGGCCCGACCGCCACCACGAGTGGCGCGTCCGTCCCGCCCCGCCGGAGCACCCGTAGCCGGGCGGCATCCGGGTACGCCTCGGCGTTGCGCTGCTCGGAAAGGCGCAGGTAGATCGGATCGTCGGTGGTGGCGGCGGTGCGCAGCAGCGGCGCCACCTCGTCCGGGTGACCGGGCACCCGGACCGTCCAGCCGTCGCCGAGTGAGTCGAAGAGCGCCACGTCCCCGGGCGACTGGTGGGTGCGGCCCTCCGCCGACCCGTCGTACGACGCGCCGATGCTGACCAGGACCGCCCCCACGCCCTGATGGTCCAGATCCAACTTGATCTGCTCGTACGCCCGGTCCACCAGGAACGTCGCGTACGAGTGCGCGATCGGACGCAGCCCGGTCAGGGCGAGCCCGCCGGCCACACCGATCATCAGTTGCTCCCGGATCCCCACGTTGAGAACCCGGTCCGGGTGCCGGTGCCCGACTGGGGCGAACTGGCTCGCCGAGATGTCGGCCAGCACCAGTGCGGTACGCGGATCCTCGTCGAGGAGCGCGGTGGTGGTGTCGATGAAGGCGGTACGCATGTCGGTCATCAGTTGCTCCCGATGCGGGCGACGACCAGGTGCGGCTGTCGTGGCCGGTGCCCGGTCAACGCCGCGTACAGGGCTTCGTGGTCCCGGCCGTCGACGGTGTCGGCGGTCCAGCCGTTGACGGTGAACCGGCTGGCGATGCCGCCGGCCCACCCGTGGCTGGCCGACGCGTTGTCGACCACGACCGCGGTGAGGCTGTCCAGGCCGGTCGCTCCGGCGTACGCGATCGCCTCGTGGTTGGATCCCTCGTCCAGTTCGGCGTCGCCGAGCAGCAGGTACACCCGGGGCTTGGTCAGCCCCTGGGCGCGCAGGCCGAGCGCGGTGCCGACGGCCAGCCCGAAGCCGTGCCCGAGGGAGCCGGAGCCGATCTCGACCCCGGGCACCAGGAGCCGGTCCGGGTGGTGGCCGAGTCGACTCGCCGGCCCGGCCAGGTCGTCGAGCCAGGCGTCCGGGATGAAGCCGTGCGCGGCGAGCACCGCGTAGTAGGCGGCCGGTCCGTGGCCCTTGGAGAGCAGGAACCGGTCCCGCTCCGGGTCGTCGACGGTGTCGGGGGTGACCCGCAACACCCGGTCGTAGAGCACCTGGAGGACGTCAATGGTGGAGTGCGCGCTGGGTGCGTGTTTCTCGTCGCCGGTCAGTCGGCGGATCAACCCGGGTAGGCGGGCGCTGCTGTCGGTGGTCAGTGCGGTGGTCATGCCACTACTGTGTGAGTTGAAGTGCACTTCAACTCAAGGACCTGGTGATGCCGGATTTGTTGACGATCGGTGAGCTGTCCGCCCGCTCCGGGGTGGCGCCGTCGGCGCTGCGCTACTACGAGCGACTCGGGCTGATCCGCGCCGACCGCACCGGCGGCAACCAGCGCCGGTATGCCCGCGCCGAGCTGCGGCGGGTCGCCTTCATCCGGATCTCCCAGCAGGTCGGCGTCTCGCTCGACGAGATCCGGGAGGCACTCGACTCGCTCCCCGAGGCCCGCACCCCCAGCCCACAGGACTGGGCGCGGCTCTCGGCGAGCTGGCGGAGCCGACTGGACGAACGCATCCGGCTGCTCACCAAGCTCCGCGACGACCTGGACGGCTGCATCGGCTGCGGTTGCCTGTCCTTGCAGCGCTGCACGCTCAACAACCCCGAGGACACGCTGGCCGGCGAGGGCCCGGGTGCCCGACTGGTGCTGCCCCGACCGACGGACGCCCCAACCCCGGCGGGCTCGCTCAGCTGACGGCTGACCCGCCTCCCGGCGGGCGGGTCAGCAGCACCTTGCCGAAGTGGTCGTTCGACTCGACGAGCCGGTGCGCCTCCGCCGCCTCGGTCATCGGGAGCCGCCGGTCCACGATCGGCCGGATCCGGCCCGCCTCGACCAGCGGCCACACCTCGTCGCGTACCCCCTGGACGATCTCCGCCTTCTCCGCGAGCGGTCGGGACCGTAGCGACGTCGCGGCGACGCTCGCCCGCTTGGCCAGCAGCGCGCTGAGATCCAACTCGGCCCTGCGCCCGCCCTGCATCCCGATCACCACGAGCCGGCCGCCGGTGGCCAGCGCGGAGACGTTCCGCCCCAGGTAGGACCCGCCCATGATGTCGAGGATGACGTCCACGCCGCGCCCGTCGGTGACCCTCCGGGCCTCCTCGACGAAGTCCTGCTCCCGGTAGTCGATCGTGTGCGCCGCGCCCAGTTCGCGCAGCCGGGCGTGCTTGGCCTCGCGCGCGGTGGTCAGCACCGTGACGCCGAGGGCCGCCCCGAACTGGATGGCGAAGGTGCCGATCCCGCTGCCCCCGCCGTGCACCAGCAGGGTGTCGCCCGCGCCGAGCCGGGCCACCTGGACCAGGTTCGACCAGACCGTGCAGGCCACCTCGGGCAGCGCCGCCGCGTCGACCGGGTCGCACGCCGGCACCGGCAGCAACTGCCCGGCGGGGACCGCGACCCGCTCCGCGTACCCGCCACCGGACAGCAGCGCGCAGACCTGCTGCCCGACCGCCCACCCGGCGACCTGGGCGCCGACCTCCGTGATCACCCCGGAGCATTCCAACCCGGGGTACGCCGACGCGCCCGGCGGTGGTGGGTAGTGCCCCTGCCGTTGCAGCAGGTCAGCGCGGTTGACCCCGGTGGCCCGCACATCCACGATCACCTCGTCGGGGCCCGGCTCCGGGTCGGGCACCTCGGCCCAGACCAGCGCGTCGGGACCACCGGGCTCCGGAATCGTGATGGCTCGCATGGGGCCAGTCTTCCCGATCTCACCCGGTGCCGCAGGCGCACCCTCCAGCCCACAGTGGACGGGACAAGATGCCTGGCCGGCGCAGCGGGGAGGGACGCTGGGCCGCCCGGAGTGAGCCGTGGCAGACTATGCGTGGCCGTACGCCCACGGGTGGCGGTCCAGGAGGGTTCGCCTAGTGGCCGATGGCGCTGGTCTTGAAAACCGGTAAGGCAGCGATGTCTTCGTGGGTTCGAATCCCACACCCTCCGCCACCAACCCGGTGGTGATCAGCTCGGCTGCCGGGGGCGTTGACTACGGGCCGCCCGGCGAGAAGTCGACGTCCGTGCCGGTGTCGACACCGACCAGGATCTGACCCGTCTCCTTGATGCCATCGATGGTCAGATACAGCTCGGCTTCCTTCATGGTGTTCTCGTCCAACGCGAAACGGCCCTTCTTGTCGGCGGGTTGGTTCAATCCCGTCGCGATGGATTCGAACATCGTGCGCAGCAATGCGGTTCGTTCCGCCGCATCCGTGGGCCAATCGCCCGTGAACCATTGCGGTGCCTCGGTCGGGGCATGAACGAGTGGAACGTGAATGGTCCAGAGCAGTTCGTGGGCAAGTAGATCCTCCTGGCTCGGCTCGGACCTGGATATCAGACGACGGCTGAGCTTCTTGAGCCGCTTGTGTTGCCGTTTTCCCTGCCGTGTGAAGCGCACGGCCCGCGCCCTCGCCTTGTTGACACCGGCGTTGGTGTTCCAACTCATGACCCCCGTCGCGAAGAGCGCGAGCCCCAGGCACACCGAATTGACGGAATGGAAGATGGCGATCGGCGCTATCCCGAGGGCGGTCGAGAAGGCATAGCTGCAGATGCTCACCCGGCGCATGAACCGGCGGGGGCTCAGCTTGCGGGCAAGCCCCCGGTGGCGTAGCAACTGGCAGGTGAGCGCTGTGACTGTCTGCGCCACCGGCACCTGGTGTTCGGTGTGCAGCACGGCCTGTGGCGAGACGGCATTGAGCAGCAGTCGCTCCTCGAGCTCCATGCCGGTGGTGGCCTTGTCGGTGCGGGTGATTGCCACACCCTCTGCTGTTGATTCGAGTGTGAGGTGTCCCGCTCTCGCCAGTGCGAAGATTTCGGCAGCTGCCCACTGTGGTGCGTACTGCAGAGAGTTGACGACCAGGATGCCGTCCGCGATGACAGTCACTCGGTTCCTCCGTGACTCGGCCTACTGATCAGTCGCCCACACCCTGCCGTCGTCTCTGCCCGGCCGGTGAATATTCCACGGATTCGTTAGCAGTCGAGCGGGGTTGCCGCCTCATATCGCCGACGTCTCGCCGTTATTCAGAGATAGCAGGTTCGCTCGTTGAGGGTCAGCCAAGGTCGGGTAGACGACATCGGCACCGGCCAGGGGATTGATGGTGGCGATACGCTGACGACGCCATTTCCGGGAGCCGGTGGAAGGCTCATTCGGCAGCCCTGTGCTGCCGCTGGGCCCCACGTTCCGGTCACTGCGGAGGGTCGGTGGTCCGACGCTGCTGGCGGATCGTCTCGTCGGCCAGTCGCTCGACCGCGCGTCGCCGTTCGTCGGCGATGGCCTGTTCGTCCCGGCGGCGGAACGCGGTGAAGACGGCCACCACGAAGTCCCGCCAGATGCCGGCCACGATGTCCCCCGGAGGACGTTGCCCGAAACTCCACCGTAGCTCCGGAAAACCACAGTGCCGCTCGTCGGACAGGCCGCAGCGGGGTATGAAGGGGCTGGTATCTCCGCACATCGGAAGGACGCGTCCCCATGACCCTGGAACGACCGATCGCCCCGGACCCGTACGAGTTGCTGCCGACGCTGCCCTCGTTCACGCTCACCAGCGACGACGTGCAGAACGGCGAGCCGATGGACGCCCGGCACGCGCATGGCAGCACCGGGGGCGACAACGTCTCGCCGCAGCTGACCTGGTCGGATTTTC
>NZ_JAGPXZ010000200.1:0-8601 GCF_018070305.1 Micromonospora sp. M51
ACCTGTCGGTCACCTTGGCGATCGCCCGGACGGTCGAGGCGGCGGGCAGTCGTCGCAACATTCCCGAGCGCACGCCCGGTCGGCCGGACCTGTTGGCTGTCCCGGTGGCCGAGGGGCGGGCGTGGTTCGAGGAGAACCATGTCGCGCTCACCGCCCTGGTCCGGAAGGCGGAGGAGGAGAACTTCCCGGTTCAGTGCTGGCAGCTGGCCCGGGCCTGCTGGCGGCTCAACTTCGACGGCGGGCACCTCGACGAGCTGATCGAGACCCACACTATCGGGCTTCGGGTGACCGAGCGGCTGGGCGACGAGGCGGCCTACGCCACCATGCTGAACTACCTCTCGTCGGCGTACTTCCGGTTGGCCCGCTTCCCGGAGGCGATCAGCGCGATGGAGGTGGCACTGACAGTGCGCCGCCGGCTCGGGCTCCGTGACGACACGCTCAGCACGCTGTGGAACCTCGGCGTCTCCTACGCCGCGAACGGTGACCACCGGCTGGGTAAGGCGAAGTTCGACGAGGCGCTCGACATGATCCGCGGCTTGGTCGACGTCCATGCGCTGACCAATCTGTTGAACAACGTGTCCTACGCGTTTATCGCCTGGGGCCGGTACGACGAGTCGCTACGCCTGGCCCGGCTGCACCTCCTGGCGGCCCGGCAGGCGAAGGACCGCCGGCAGACCGACAACGCGTTGGGGCACCTCGCCATGATCCGGCACCGGATGGGTGACCTGGGCCCCGCCCGTCGCCTGCTGCGGACGGCGTTGTACCTCAAGCGCCGGGCCAGCAACCGATTCGGTGAGGGGGAGGTGCTCAACGAGATCGGTGTGATGGAACGTGTCGCCGGCGATCCGGAGCGTGCCGCAGCCCTGCACCGGGAGGCGCTGGTGGCGATGGTGGACGCCGGCGACCGAATCGGTCAGTGTGCTTCCCGGAACCTGCTGGCCCGGGCGATGTTGGAGCAGGGTGACGCGGTCAGCGCGCTCGACCTGCACCGCCGGGTGCTCGCCGACGCCAGCCGGCTCGCTGCCCGCTACGAGAAGGCCCGGGCGTTGGAGGGCATCGCCCGGTGCGTGCTGACCACGGATCCGACGGCGGCCCGCGCGCACCTGGAGCAGGCGCTGGTGTTGTTCCGGGAGGTCGAGTCGCCGGACCGGCACGAGGCGGAGCGGCTGCTCACCGAGTTGGGCTGACGGATCATCTGCGAGTCGGCCACGGGCGCGGCAGGATGGTACGCGTGACGACTCCAGAGGCGACCGGTTACCGCATCGAACGTGACTCGATGGGCGAGGTGGAGGTGCCCGCCGAGGCACTGTGGCGTGCGCAGACCCAGCGGGCGGTGCAAAACTTCCCGATCTCCGGCCGGGGAATCGAGCCGGCCCAGATCAAGGCCCTCGCCCAGATCAAGGGCGCGGCGGCCGAGGTCAACGGCGAGCTGGGTGTGATCGACGCCAACGTGGCCGCCGCCATCGCCGCCGCCGCGGCGCACGTGGCCGACGGTGGTTACGACGACCAGTTCCCGGTGGATGTGTTCCAGACCGGCTCGGGCACGTCGTCGAACATGAACACCAACGAGGTGATCGCCACCCTGGCGAGTCGTGAGCTGGGCTCGCCGGTGCACCCGAACGACCACGTCAACGCCTCCCAGTCGAGCAACGACGTCTTCCCGTCCTCCATCCACCTGGCGGCCACCCAGTTCATCGTGGAGGACCTGCTGCCGTCGCTGGGGCATCTGGCGGCCACCTTGGAAACCAAGGCGGCGGAGTTCGAGACGGTGGTCAAGGCGGGGCGTACGCACCTGATGGACGCCACGCCGGTGACCCTCGGCCAGGAGTTCGGCGGGTACGCCGCGCAGGTCCGCTACGGGATGGAACGGCTGGAGGGCGCCCTGCCCCGGCTCGCCGAGCTGCCGCTTGGTGGCACCGCCGTGGGCACCGGAATCAACACCCCGCTCGGCTTCGCCGCCGCCGTGATCGACAAACTGCGTGAGTCGACCGGGTTGCCGCTGTCCGAGGCGCGTAACCACTTCGAGGCGCAGGGCGCGCGCGACGCGCTGGTGGAGACCTCGGGGCAACTGCGGACCATCGCCGTGGGCCTCTACAAGATCGCCAACGACATCCGCTGGATGGGTTCCGGCCCTCGCGCCGGTCTGCGTGAGCTGCGCATCCCCGACCTCCAGCCCGGTTCGTCGATCATGCCGGGCAAGGTCAACCCGGTGGTCGCCGAGGCGATGCGGCAGGTCTGCGCCCAGGTGATCGGCAACGACGCGACGGTCGGGTTCGCCGGTTCGCAGGGCGACTTCGAGCTGAACGTGATGCTCCCGGTGATGGGCCGCAACCTGTTGGAGTCGATCCGGCTGCTCTCCGCGGTGAGCCGGCTCTTCGCCGACCGGTTGGTGGCCGGCCTGGTCGCGGACGCCGAGGTCTGCCTGGCGTACGCCGAGGGCTCACCGTCGATCGTGACCCCGCTCAACCGCTACCTGGGGTACGACGAGGCCGCGTCGATCGCCAAGGAGGCGTTGGCGAAGCAGATCTCGATCCGCGAGGTGGTGATCTCCCGGGGGCACGTCGACTCCGGCAAGCTCACCGACACCCAGCTCGACGAGACGTTGGACCTGCTTCGGATGACCCACCCCTGACCCACCCCTCACCCACCCCTGAGCCGGCCCGCTCAGCGCAGGTTTTGTGGCCTCGCCCAGCCGACGAAGCGGGTGAAGAGCGCCGCGGGGTCCGGCCCATCGTGCGGGTTGAGCCGGTACAGGTCGGCGACCGCCTCGTGCAGGACCGCGCACAGGTAGACGCTCAACCCGACGCAGTCGTGCGCGTACTCCCGGCGGAGGGTGAGCCGGGCGACCGCGCACGGCCAGGGCGCGGCGCAGACGCGGCAGAGCCAGAGCGGACGCAGCGGCAGGTGCGGTCGTCGAGGCGTGGTCGCGCGGTCGTCCGGGTTGGTCCGGGGCATGGTGTTGCGGTCCTTTCGAGCTGACTCGTTTGTGGCATCACCCCCCGACCCGGCGCCCCCGCCCTCGCGCTGGCCTCCGCACCCCGCGCCCCGTGCCCGCGCTCCCGCCCCGTGCCCGCGCTTCGCCCCGTGCCCGCGCTTCGCCCCGTGCCCGCGCTTCGCCCCGTGCCCGCGCTTCGCCCCGTGCCCGCGCTTCGCCCCGTGCCCGCGCTTCGCCCCGTGCCCGCGCTTCGCCCCAGGCTCGCTGCTCGCTCGGTGCGCCGGGCTCGCGGGCCGCCTGCGCCCGCGCCCCCGGCGCTCCCGAGGGCGGCGGCGCGTGAAGATCGTGCTTGATCCTGGAAGTAGTGGTTTCCGCACGTTGGGACCCCACTACTTCCAGGATCGAGCACGATCTTGGGCGGTTGGTCGTCTTGGGTGGGGGTGGGACCGCCCGGCACGGGGGAGCGGGCGGTCCCGTGCGGCGCCGCCGGGCCCGGGGGACGGGGAGCGGTGCCGCGCTTCACAGTCTGGTGATCGGACGACTACGGTCGGAAGGGTTCGGCCCGCCTGTCGTAGCTGCCCTGTTCCCGGGCCGCGCCGGCTCTGTTGGTCGGCTGGAGTTGATCGTCGGCGGGTTGGAGAGTGGCTGGGCATGGCCGATGGACAGATGACGGCGGCGGCGTTCCTGGTCGCGGAGCTGCGCCGGGCGCGGGTGCGGCGCGGCTGGAGTCAGGATGAGCTGGCGAAGGCGGTCAACTACTCGGCGTCGATGGTCAGCGCCGTCGAGTTGGGTCAGCAGGTGCCCACCGCCAAGTACCTGGAACTCGTCGACCGGGCACTGGAGACCGGCGGCCTGTTCGGCCGCATGTCCACCGAGCTGGTGAGCCTGGACCGGGCGCAGCCCTGGCTGCGGGGCTGGCAGGCGATTCTTGCGCAGGCGCGCACGATCCGGTGGTATGAGCCCCGCTATGTGCCCGGGCTCTTTCAGACCGAGGCCTACGCGCGGGCGGTCTTCGAGGCGGGTGGCCTGCTGGACTCGGAGGAGGTCGACCGGCGACTGACCGACCGGATGGACCGCCAGCAGGTGCTCTACAGCGAACGATCGCCGCAGATCGTTGCGGTATTGGACGAGGCGGTGCTGCGCCGACGGGTGGGCGGGCGGAAGGTGATGCGCGAACAGGCACTGCACCTGGCGGGTATCGCCACCGGGCACCCTCGGGTCCGGCTGCACGTGGTGCCGCGATCCGCCGAGGAGTATCCGGGGCTCGGCGGGCAGTTCTCGCTAGCCACCCTGCCCGACGGCACGGAGTTGGCCTACCTGGACTGTCAGGTTCGTGGCCAGGAACTGGACCAACCACGGGATCTGCTGCGGTTGCAACGGGTCTGGGAGGCTACCTTGGGCGAAGCCCTGCCTCCGCAGGCGTCCATCGAGTTGCTGAGCGAGGTGGCCGAGTCGTGGAGTTGATCGCCGCTGAGTGGCGCAAGAGCAGCCGCAGCAACCAGGACGCCAACTGCGTCGAGGTGGCTACGAATCTGGGGGACGTGGTCGGGGTGCGGGACAGTAAGGACTCGGGCGGACCCGTGCTCGTTGTCGACGCGTACTCCTGGCGGCTCTTCGTGGCCGCGCCCCCGCGCTGACGCGACCGGCTCGCCCGCGACGGCGGGCGAAGGGGCGCGGACCTGGGGTGGCCGGGTAAACGGCTCGACGGTGTCCACGGGGTGGCGGGATGATCCGGGCCATGGGTGACGATCAGGTGGCCGCGCCGGTGGGGACCGAGCGGCTGCGGTTGCGGCGGCTGACCATGGATGACGTGGGCCTGCTGGTCGAGTTGGACAGCGACCCCGAGGTGATGCGGTTCCTCACCGGTGGCGTCGCGACTCCGCTGGCCACCGTGCGGGACGAGCAGTTGCCGAGGTTGCTGGCCCAGTACGACAGACATCCTGGGCTGGGTCGGTGGGCGGCGCACGATCGGGAGTCCGGGGAGTTTCTCGGTTGGTTCGCGTTGGACCCGTCGGAGGACGGCACCGAGGCCGAGTTGGGCTACCGGTTGCGCCGCGCGACGTGGGGGCGAGGGCTGGCCACCGAAGGGTCGCGGGCGCTGGTGCGGCACGCCTTCGACACTGTCGGGGTGCGTCGGGTCTGGGCCGAGACGATGACTGTCAACGAACGCTCCCGGCGGGTGATGGTGAAGGCCGGGCTGCACTACGTGCGGACCTTCCACCTCCAGTGGGACGACCCGATTCCGGGCACCGAGCAGGGCGAGGTGGAGTACGAGGTGCGGGCCGAGGAATGGGCGACAGCCGGTCAGGAACGGCCGGCGGCCCGTCGGGCTCGGTAGGCGGTCACCGCGGCGCGGTTGCCGCAGCCGGCCTCGCAGAACCGCCGGGACCGGTTGCGGGACAGGTCGACGACCACGTTGTCGCAGTCCGGGTACTCGCAGATCCGCAGCCGGCTCAGCTCGCCGCTACGGACCAGGTCGGCCATCGCCATGGCGGCCTCCACCGCGATCCGGGTGGCCAGCGGCGCGTCGCGGGGCACCGCGTGCAGGTGGTACGGCTCGTCGTCGTGCTCGATGAGCTGCGGTAGCGCCTTGTGTTCCAGCAGCAGGCCGTTGACCACCGCGACGATCTCGGCTGGCTCGGCGTGCCAGATGCGGCGCAGTTGGGGCCGCAGATCCCGGACGGCCCGCAACTCGGCGTCGGTGCGTTCGTGCCGGCCGCTGTAGGAGTAGCGGACGAAGAACGCGTCCAGGGCCGCGACGTCCGGCAGCAACTCACCGTCTCGACCTGCGGTGTTGACCAGCGCCGAGGCGGCGATCAACGAACACTCGGTGTCATGAGCGAATAGCATCTTGACTCCTGTCACGGCTTCCGCTTAGCGTCATCAGCACAAGGATAGTTTGCTCATGACACCACGCCGATTGCGAGGAGCGCGACATGCACTCACGACCTGCTGCCGGCGTCGGGTTGGCGCTGCTCTCCGCTGTCACCTTCGCCACCTCCGGCACCTTCGCGCGGTCGCTCATCGAGGCCGGCTGGTCAGCCGAGTCCGCGGTGATCGCCCGGGTCGGCGTGGCCGCCCTGGTGCTGGCGATCCCCGCCCTGCTGTCGCTGCGCGGCAGGTGGCACGTGCTGCGGAGCAACGCCGCGGCCATCGGGTTGTTCGGGCTCCTCGGGGTGGCACTGGCCCAGGTGTGCTTCTTCAACGCCGTGCGGTACCTCCCGGTCGGTGTCGCGCTGCTGCTGGAATACCTCGGCATCATCCTCGTGGTGGTCTGGATGTGGCTGCGACACGGGCAGCCACCCCGCCGGCTCACCATCGCCGGGTCGATGGCCGCCCTGGCCGGGCTGGCATTCGTGCTCGACCTCGCCGGCACCGCCGACTTCCACCCGGTGGGCGTGCTCTGGGGCCTCGGCGCGGCATTCGGCCTGGCGGGCTACTTCGTGCTCGCCGGCCGGGTCGACCCCCGACTGCCCTCGGTCGCCCTGGCCAGCGGAGGAATGGCCGTCGGCGCCGCCGTGCTGCTCCTCATCGGGCTGACCGGCCTGCTGCCGCTGCACGCCACCTTCGGCGAGGTCACCTTCGCCGGGCAAGCCACCAGCTGGTTGGTGCCGATCGCCGGGCTCTCGCTGGTCGCCGCCGTCATCGCGTACCTCGCCGGCATCGCCGGCACCCGGATCCTCGGCCCGCGACTGTCGTCGTTCGTCGGGCTGACCGAGGTGCTCTTCGCGGTGCTGATCGCCTGGCTCTTCCTGAACGAGCTGCCCACGGGGTGGCAGCTGTTCGGCGGTGCGCTGATCGTCGCCGGCGTCGCCCTGGTCCGCCTCGACGAGCTGCGGTCGCCCCCGACTGCCGCACCCGCACCGGTCACGAGCGAACCCGAGCTGGCGCTCGACGGTCGGTGAGAGAGTGGCGTCGTGCTGACGACTGTGGTGTTCGACGCTGACGAGACGCTGCTGGATTTGCGCCCCGCCGTGACCGGCGGGCTGGTGGCCGTCCTCGACGAGATGCGGCGGCGCACCCCGGCGGCGGCCGGCGTGACGCTCGCCGAACTGGAGTCCGACTGGGGTGCGGTCTTCGGCGAGCTGACGGCCGCTCCGGTGATGGAGATCAGGCGTGCCGCGCTGGCCCGGTCGCTGACCCGCGCCGCGCTGGCCGACCACCTGGACGAGTTCGCGGATCTCTTCTTCGCCCGCCGGTTCGCCCTCACCCGACCGTTCCCGGACGTGACACCGGCGCTGGCCACGCTGCGCCGCCGCTACACACTGGGCTTCGCCACCAACGGCAACAGCCGCGCCGAACGATGTGGGCTCACCGGCGAGTTCGCCTTCGAGCTGTACGCGCACGAGAACGGCCTGCCCAAGAAGCCGGCCCCGGAGTTCTACGCAGCGGTGGTCGCGGCGGCCGGTGTGCCCGCCGGGCAGATCGTGTACGTCGGTGACTCCTGGGAGCACGACGTGGTGGGGCCCCGGCGGTTCGGCCTGCGATCGGTGTGGCTGAACCGGCTTGGTCTGCCCCGCCCACCCGGTGGACCGCCGGACGCCGAGGTGTCGACGATCGCCGACCTGCCGGCCGCACTCGCAGGTCTGGCCGTCGAGTCGGACAGCGCCGACACTCTCCCGGCTGCGCGTGTCGACGTGGCCGGTGTCGATGCTCTTGGTGGGCGTGCGTAGGCGGAGAAATTCACGACCATAACGGGCGTTCAGCTGGCGTAATCCGACCCGGTGTTGTGTGATGGCTGCCACGTCCCTCAACGAGAGGATCCGATGTGGTGAGCAAGCGCTTCACCGCCCGTACGGTCGCGACAGCGGCAGTACTGGCACTTACGGCTACGGGGTTGGGTGTGCCGGCCAACGCCGCGCCGAGCGACTCCCGCACCTTCACCGTCGTCGCCGAGGATGGCGTCGCCGCCGACACCGCCATCGCCGCTATCAAGGCGGCTGGCGGCACTGTGGTGTCGCGGTCCGACGAGGTCGGCATGTTCCAGGTCAGCAGCGACCGGGCCGACTTCGCGGCCAGGGCGACCGCCGCGCCGACGCTGATCGGTGCCGCCGAGCAGAAGGCCATCGGCCGCAAGCCGAAGCTGGACCGCGTCGAGCAGGAGCACCTGCTGGCCGGTGCCGGTGCTCGCGCCGGTGCTGGTGCCAAGAAGGGCGCCAAGCTCGATCCGCTCGACGACAAGCTGTGGGGCCTGGAGATGATCCGGGCCGACAAGGCCCGCAAGATCGAGCCGGGCGACCGTCGGGTGACCGTCGGCGTACTGGACACCGGCGTCGACGCCAGCAACCCGGACATCGCGCCGAACTTCAACTGGTCGCTGTCGCGCAACTTCGCGCCCGACCTGACCGATGTGGACGGCCCCTGCGAGGTGCCGAGCTGCCTCGACCCGGTCGGCACCGACGACGGCGGGCACGGCACCCATGTGGCCGGCACCATCGGCGCCGCCGCCAACGGCTTCGGCCTCTCCGGCGTCGCCCCGAACGTCTCGCTGGTCGAGCTCAAGGGCGGCCAGGACTCCGGCTACTTCTTCCTTGACCCGGTGGTCAACGCGCTGATCCACGCCGGCCGGTCCGGGATCGACGTGGTCAACATGTCGTTCTACGTCGACCCGTGGCTCTACAACTGCACCGCCAACCCGGCCGACTCGCCCGAGGACCAGGCGGAGC
>NZ_JAGPXZ010000201.1:0-8598 GCF_018070305.1 Micromonospora sp. M51
GCGACTTCACGGGCGCGGGGGCTCGTGGCGCGCCGGGGTCCAGGTGTAACGACCGGGGGGCCGGGGTCATTCCGGGGGTGGCCCATCCCGTCGGCACCCACGGGGAGGCGATGCCTGCGGTCGATCGTGGGGATCACAACGACCGGGTGGCCGGGGTCATTCCCGGTGGCCCAACCTGCCGGCACCCCCATCACGGCGGTGCCTGCGGTCGATCGTGGGGACCATAACGCCCGGGTGGCGGCGGGCATTCCACCCTGCCGGACCTCGGATCCCGCGCCCGTGAAACCGGGCGGCGGGAGGTGCTGCTGCGATCGTCAGGGTGCGTAACGACCCCGGCCCGGCCACGATTCCCGCCTACGGGTGCCCCCGGCCACCACCCACACACACCCCACAACCCGACACACCACCCACACAACCACGGCCCCACGGCCCCACGGCACCGAACCGGCCCGCACGCCCGTGATCCACTCGGGTTCACGGAAACCGGGGCATCCGGGACGCCAGGACACCCCGACTTCATGAAACCCGAGTCGATCACGCATCGTCTGACGACCTCGGCTGGCGCATAACCGGACAAACATCGCGGCGAGCAAGGTCGGGTGGGTTCGTCTGCGATAGCGCGATGGGATCAGCCTGAGCGACACCGGCCCGGGTGGGCGTTACCCTGACACCATGCAGGCCGTCTCCCCCACCGCGACCGGCGTGGCGTTTCTGGCCCGCCCGGGTCGTCCCGCTGTGGTGGCGCGGACGCTCGCCGAGCTGGCCGGTCCCACTCGGGGTGTGGTGGAGCTGCCGGTGCGGCTGATGTGGAACGCCGAGCGCACCTTCGACCTCGGCGACCCCGACCAGCTGCTCTGGATGTACGAGAACGTGCTTCGCGAGACCACCCGGGCCGAGGATCTGCGCTCCCTGATCAACGGGCGGACGTTGCGCCGGGTGTGGCGACTGCTCAACCTGCCTCGGGGCGTACGCCAGGCGTGGGAGAGCCGGCACCGCGGCCTGCGTACGGCGTGACCGAACCGCATCTGCACGAGTTCTACCGGGAGGTGGCCCGGGTGGCGCTGTCCGCCGCCGGGCCGTACCGGTTCGTGCTGGGTGGTGGGGTGGCGTGGGCGGCGCACGGTCTGGTCGCCCGACCGACGGAGGACGTCGACCTCTTCGCGGACGTGGAGGGTGCCGCGGCGGCGGCGTCCGCCGGGGTGCGCGTGGCTCTGGAGCGGGCCGGGTTCCTCGTCACTGACGCCGACCCGGACAGTGAGCTGGCCGAGCTGTTCGACGGGTACGAGCAGGACATGAAGGACTTCGTGGTGAGCCGCGACGGACGGCAGATCCGGCTCAGCCTGGCCCGGTTGGACCGCCAGCAGAGCCCGGTGGTGATGGACCTCGGCCCGGTGATGGACGTCCGTGACCTGGTGGCGAACAAGATCGCGGCGTTGGTCAACCGGCGGGAGGTTCGCGACTTCATCGACGTGGCCGCGGCTCTCGACCACTATGACGTGACCGAGCTGTTGGTGCTGGCCCGTCAGGTCGATCCCGCGCTGGACCCGGACGACGTCCGCGCCGCTGGCCGCTACCTGGACCGGCTCTCCGACCAGCGCTTCGGCCGGTACGGCCTGGGCGCCGCCGAGGTCGCCGAGATTCGACAACGCTTCGCCAGCTGGCCGCGTTAACCCCACGCCCGACCGCACCGCACCATCGGTGCGCACCACCCGACCACGCCCGATGAGCCGGTTCGCGGGAGCGTGCGAGGCACTGAGCCAGCACGGCCGGTGGCCCCGGCACACCACAGCGCCGGGTGGGCGCCCGCACGACGCCCACCCGGGTGGGTCATCACTTGGTCGGTCGACCGCCGGTGACGCCCAGGATCTCGCCGGTGACGTAGCTCGACTCCTGCGAGGCGAAGAAGACGTACGCGGGTGCCAGCTCGGCCGGCTGCCCGGGGCGTCCCTCGGGGGTGTCGGTGCCGAACTGTTCCACCTTCTCCTTCGGCATGGTGGCCGGGATCAGCGGCGTCCACACCGGACCGGGAGCGACAGCGTTGACCCGGATGCCCTGCTCGGCCAGGTCGGCGGCGAGGGCCTTGGTGAAGTTGGCGATCCCCGCCTTCGTGGTGGCGTAGTCCAGCAACTGCGGCGACGGGTCGAACGCCTGGATCGACGACGTGTTGATGATCGCCGCCCCTTCGGCCAGGTGCGGGATGGCGGCCTTGCAGAGCCAGAACATCGCGTACAGGTTGGTCTTGAACACCCGGTCGAACTGCTCGGTGCTGATCCCGAGGATGCCCTTGTCCTGCGACATCTGGTACGCCGCGTTGTTGACCAGGATGTCGAGGCCACCCAGGTCCCGCACCGCCCGGTCGACCAGTTCCTGGCAGTGCGCCTCGTCGGTGATGTCGCCACGTACCGCGATGCCTCGGCGCCCGGCGGCCTCGATCAGCCGGACGGTCTCCCGGGCGTCGGCGTCCTCCTCCTCGCCAAGGTAGGAGATGAGGACGTCCGCGCCCTCCCGGGCGAAGGCGATCGCGACCGCCCGGCCGATCCCGGAGTCACCGCCGGTGATCAGTGCCCGCTTGCCGTCGAGTTTGCCGCTGCCCCGGTACGACTCCTCCCCGTGGTCCGGCTTGGGGGTCATCTCCGCGGTCGCGCCCGGCGCCGACTGCTGCTGTGCGGGTTGGCCGGACTGCTGGCCGTACTGGCTGGTCGGGTCCTGTTGGGTGTGCTGGTCCTCGCTCACTGCTGCCATCTCCTCGTCGCGCGCGGAAGGTGGGGCTCTCCCGCGAATGTCGTCGTGATGGCCCTACCCTGCGTCGGCCTGCGGAAACCGTTGCAGCTGCCGGGGCTGGCGTGGCGGGAGTGTCAGCTGCTGGTTATGGTGCGCAAGGCGCTCACGAGGCGCGTCCACCCCCATGGAAAGGCACGTCATGACCTCTGGATCCGGCCCGTCGCGCCGCCAGGTGCTCGTCGCCGCAGCGGCGGCGGCGACCACCCCGCTGATCGCCGCCGCGCCCGCGCAGGCGGCCGGCCCGGCCCGGCCGCGCACCTGGGACCTCACCCTCCTGGGCACGTCGGACACGCACGGCAACGTCTACAACTGGGATTACTACCGCGACGCCGAGTACGACGACAGCAAGCAGAACGACATCGGTGTTGCGAAGCTGGCGACCCTGATCAACCAGATCCGTCGGGAGCGGCGCGGCAAGGCGACGCTCGTGCTCGACGCCGGCGACACGATTCAGGGCACGCCCCTCGCGACGTACTACGCCAAGCAGGAGCCGATCACCGCCACCGGGGAGAAGCACCCGATGGCCCGGGCGATGAACGTCATCGACTACGACGCGGTGACCCTGGGCAACCACGAGTTCAACTACGGTCTGCCGCTGCTGGACCTGTGGATCCGCCAGCTCGGCTTCCCCGCGCTCGCCGCGAACGCCGTCAACGCGAAGACCGGCAAGCCGGCCTTCCTGCCGTACGTCATCAAGAAGGTCTCCCTCGGTTTCGCCGCGCCGACCCTGCGCGTCGGCATCCTGGGGCTGACCAACCCCGGCGTGGCCATCTGGGACAAGGGCAACGTCGAGGGCAAGCTGCGCTTCGACGACATGATCGCGACCGCCGCGAAGTGGGTGCCGATCATGCGGGCCCGCGGCGCGGACCTGGTGCTGATCTCCGCGCACGGCGGTGACAGCGGCACCTCCAGCTACGGCCCGGAGCTGCCGAACGAGAACCCGGTGGCGCTGATCGCCCAGCAGGTGCCGGGAATCGACGCGATCCTCTTCGGCCACGCGCACAACGAGGTGGTCGAGCGGTTCGTCACCAACGAGCGGACCGGCGCGCAGGTGCTGCTCTCCGAGCCGTCGAAGTGGGGCCAGCGGCTCACCCGCATGGACTTCACCCTGGCCCGCGAGCGTGGTCGGTGGACGATCACCAAGAAGGCCGCCACCATGCTGAACACCAACACGGTGGTCGAGGACCCGAAGGTGCTCGCCGCCGTGCGAGCCCAACACCAGAAGACCATCGCGTACGTCAACCAGGTGGTCGCGCAGTCGACGGTGGAGCTGTCGGCGGCCGAGTCGCGGTACAAGGACACGCCCATCCTGGACTTCATCAACCACGTGCAGACCGAGGTGGTCGGCGCGGCGCTGGCTGGCACCGCGTACGCGGACCTGCCGGTGCTGTCGATCGCGGCGCCGTTCAGCCGCACGGCCGTCTTCCCCGCCGGCGACGTCAAGATTCGCGACGTGGCCGGCCTGTACGTGTACGACAACACCCTCGAGGCGGTGGTGCTCAGCGGGGCCGAGGTGCGCGCGTACCTGGAGTACTCGGCGAAGTACTTCCGCACCCTGGCGCCGGGCGCGCCGGTCGACCCGGAGCAGATCAGTGACCCGGCCGTGCCGGACTACAACTACGACGTCTTCTCCGGCGTCGACTACGACATCGACATCTCCAAGCCGGTCGGGCAGCGCATCACCCGCCTGGTGCTGGCCGGCACCGACACGCCGGTGGCCGACAACGCCCAGTTCGTGGTGGCGGTGAACAACTACCGGCGCAGCGGCGGCGGCAACTTCCCCGGCATCGTGAAGACCCAGGTCTACAACGCGCAGCAGGAGATCCGCCAGCTGCTCATCGACTGGGCGCAGGCCAAGGGGACGATCGACCCGGCCGACTTCTTCCAGCCCAACTGGCGGCTGGTACGCGAGGGCGTGCCGGTCTTCTGACCTCAGCGCAGCATCGACGGGCCGTGGGTGGCGACACCCGCGGCCCGTTGTGCGTTGTCAGCCGGCGTGGCGCAGGTCCCAGTGGACCGGGTCGTCCCACACCTCGGGCCGATCGCTTCGTGACTCGGTTTCGGTCAGCTCGACCCGCTGATCGGGGCGGGCGGCGAGCGGCAACTGCCCGAACCGTACGTGGCGCAGGAACGCGTACTCGTCGTCGGTGAACGGCTGCTCGGTCATCGGCACCTCCTGACTCCCCTGCGATTGTCCGACGCCCAGCCCGTTGGACACCAGTGGCGGGGCGCACGTCGCGTAGGGCATCCTAGGATCCTGGGTGAATAGCGGGTGCCCGGCGCGGGGCGGGTAACCGATTCAGCACCGCGAGGGCTGCCCGGATGGGGCGGCGGCGCAGCATCTCGTCGAAGCTCGCCCGACCCTGGCAGAACTGCACGAACATCCGCCAGCCCGGCGGGGTCGCCAACAGGGCGTGGAACACATCCGGGCGGCGGGTGAACACGTCGAGCAGCCGGAACCCCGCCCGCATCTCCGGCAGCAGACGCTCGGCCACCGCCCGCTCGTACCCCGCCAGATCACCGCCCGCGACCGCAGCCCCGGCCAACGCACCGGACCGCAACGCGAAGCTGATGCCCTCCCGGCTCCACGGCTCCAACAGCCCCGCCGCGTCCCCCACGACCAGCACCCGGCCGTTGCGCAACGGTGAATCCTCCGCACGGCACCGGGTCAGGTGACCGGAGTCGTGCTCCGCCGGCAACCCGGTCAGACCCAACCGGTCGACGAACCGCCGCAGGTAGTCACGGGTCCCCTCCCCCGCGCCGCGACCGGCGATCACACCGACGGTCAGCCGGTCACCCTTGGGAAAGACCCAGGCGTACGAGCCCGGCATGGCACCCCAGTCCAGCAGCAGCCGACCCCGCCACCGCTCCTGCTCGACGGGCGGCACCGGAAGCTCCACCTCCAGACCCAGATCCACCTGCCGGTACCGAACCCCGACATGCCGGCCGGTCACCCCCGACGAGCCGTCCGCCCCGATCACGGCACGAGCCGCGATCGTCGTACCGTCGGCCAGCCGCAGGCGTACCCCATCAGGGTCCTGCTCGATAGCGCGGACCGCGACCCGCTCCCGCATCTCGGCCCCGGCGGCGACCGCCGCGGCCCGCAGCCGGTCGTCGAACTCCTCGCGGCGCACCATCGTCACCACCGGACTGTCGTTGCGGCGAGTGAACTCCCGACCGCCGTCGCGGGTGAACGTCACCCGGTCCACCCGGTCGTGCGCGGGCACCTCGATCCGACCCTCGACAGCCGCCAGCGAGGTGCCGATCAGACCACCACCGCAGGTCTTGTACCGCGGATGCGCGGCCCGCTCGACAACAAGTGTGGAAACGCCCGCACGGGCGGCGGCGTGCGCCGCGGACAGCCCGGCGGGGCCAGCGCCGACAACGACGAGGTCCCAAACGATCACGGAAGCAGCCTAGGGCACCACCGACGCGCGACCAGCCGACCCGCCCGCCGTCGCGACCGCCCGATCGGGTGCGCATCTTCGGTCACCGAGGGGGTAACCGGCGCACGGCAACCGCCACCGCAGTGGCGGCCGAGCGAAGGAGGAACCATGCAGCAGGTGCCACTGTCGGAGGCCGAGCAACGGGTGTACCAGGCGGTCACCACCCTTGAGGCACGCGGGCAGGTGCCCTACCCGGACCTGATCGCCGAGGAATCCGGACTCACCGAGGAACAGGTGGGCAGCCCCCTGCACCTGCTCACCGAGAAGGGCCTGCTGCACCGCGAGGACTCACCGATGGCCGGCCTCGACTTCGGCCCCCGGTTTTGCGCCCGCCAGATGGCGTGACCCACGGAACCAGCCGGCACGGTTCGCCCCCCGCCGACCCGGGTAGCGGTCAACCATGCGTGACCAAGGGTCGACGGGGGGCACGATGAACGCGGCGCAGCCGCCGCAGCCGGTCACCCCGGCCGAGAACCGACGACGCTGGCAGGCCGTCGGCGTCGGACTCGTCGCCGCGTTCATGACCCTGCTCGACGTGAGCATCGTCAACGTCGCGGTGCCGTCCATCGACCGGGCGTTGCACGCCTCACCGAGCGACCTGCAGTGGGTTCTCTCCGGGTACGCGCTCACCTTCGGCCTGGCGCTGGTGCCCGCCGGCCGATTCGGCGACGCCCGCGGGCGGCGCAACGCGTTCGTCTTCGGCATCGCGCTGTTCACCATCACCAGCGCGCTCGCCGGCCTCGCCACCTCCCCCACCTGGCTGGTCATCACCCGACTGCTGCAGGGCGCCGCGGCCGGCGTCGTCAACCCGCAGGTCATCGGGCTGATCCAGCAGCTGTTCCGGGGGCCCGAACGCGCCCGCCCGTTCGGGCTGCTCGGCGCCACCATCGGCATCTCCACCGCCGTCGGGCCGCTACTCGGCGGGTTGCTCATCGCCGTCGGCGGCGAGGAGCACGGCTGGCGCTGGGTCTTCTTCGTCAACGTGCCCGTCGGTGTTCTCGCGGTGATCCTCGGCTGGCGGTTGCTGCCCGGCCGCCCCACCGGTCAACCCGGCTGGCGTCGACTCGACCCCGTCGGCGTCCTGCTGCTCGGCATCGGCGTGGTGCTGGTCCTGCTGCCACTGGTGCAGGAACAGCAGTGGCGCACCCCCTGGAAGTGGGCGCTCATCCCGGCCGGCCTGGCGGTGCTGGTCGCCTTCGGGCTCTGGGAACGACGGTACGCGCGCCGCAACCAACCCCTGTTCGACCTTCGACTGTTCAACCTCCAGTCGTACACCCTGGGCTCGATCCTGGCGCTCGTCTACTTCGGCGGGTTCACCGCGATCTTCTTCATCTTCACCCTGTTCCTGCAGATGGGTCTCGGCTACAGCGCCCTCGTCGCCGGCCTGGCCATCACCCCCTTCGCCCTGGGTTCGGCCGCCGCCGCCGTACTCGGTGGCCGCATCGTCAACCGCTTCGGCCGACCACTGGTCGCCATCGGCCTGCTCACCGTGGTGGTCGGGCTGGCCGCGACGGTCATCGCGCTGCACCTCGCACCGCACGCCCCGGCACCGTGGGTCACCGCTGGCCCGCTGCTCGTCGCCGGCATCGGCAGCGGACTCGTGATCGCCCCCAACCAGACGATCACCCTCTCCGAAGTGCCGGTAGATCAGGCGGGCAGCGGCGCGGGCATGCTCCAGACCGGTCAGCGGATCGGCGCGGCGGCCGGCATCGCCGCCGTCGGCTCACTGTTCTTCTCGTCGTTGGCCGACAGCCGCGGCGACTGGACCACCGCCTTCGAACAGTCCCTCATGCTGGCTACCGGCATCATCGTGCTCGCGCTGATCGCCGCGCTGATCGACATCTGGCGCAACCACAACCACAAGAACTGACCGGGGTACGCCGCTGGCCGGCACCCCGGGTTGCGGGTGCCGGCCAGCGGTCAGAGTCGTGCGGTGGTGCGGTGGTGCGGTGGTGCGGTGGTGTTGCTGTTCGGTCGTGCGGTGGTGCGGGTCAGCTGTTCCAGTGCTGGGCGACGAGGTCGGTGGCCTGCTGCTCCCACTGGGCGTAGGCGTCCGGGTACGCCGACACCTGCACCGTCTGCGCGGCCACGGTCAGCGGCATGTCCTGCCACCCGTCAACCTGCTTGAGGCCCTTGAGGAACGCGGTCGTGGAGTACTCGGGGTCGGTGATCTGCTCCGGGGTACCCCAACCACTGGACGGGCGCTGCTGGAACAGGCCCAGCGAGTCATGATCGTTCCTATCGCCCAGGTGACCCAGGTTCTCCAGCTTCGACTCCTGCAGGCTCGTCGCGATCGAGATCACCGCGGCGCGCTCAGGCAGGCCGGCCTTCTTCGTCGCGGCGATGATCGCCTTGACGTTGGCCGTCTGCT